>JANXXA010000440.1 GCA_025350885.1 Phenylobacterium sp. | reverse complement strand
TCGCCGTCAGCGGGACGATTGGCGATGGCGCCCTGGGTCTGGCGGCCGTGCGCGGCGAGATCGAGGACGCCAACGGCTGGCTCGCCGGTCGCTACCGCCTGCCGACGCCCAGGCTTGATCTGCGGGACATCCTGCGGGGCCACGCCAGCGCCGCAGCGGATGTCTCCGATGGCCTGGTGGCCGATGCCGGACACATCGCCAAAGCCAGCGGCGTGCGCCTCTCCCTCGCCCTGGAAAGGTTGCCGCTTTCGCCGGCGGCTTCGCGCTGGCTCGCAGGACAGCCTGACCGCGTGACGGGCCTGATCCGCCTGGCGACGGGCGGGGACGACTATGAGGTGGTGGCGACATTTCCGCAGACGCCGCCGCAGGGCTTCACCGTGATCGGCGAAATCGCCGCGGGCCAGGGCGTGGAGGTGCGGGCGTCCGGGAGCGTGTTGAGCCTTTCCCATCAGGGCTGGAGTCACCTGTGACCGGAACCGGGCCGTTGTGGGCGTGTTGCCAGTTTGAGCGATAGCGCTCGCGGAAATCCGATGGCCCACCCCGTTAGACTGCTCTCCCTCGCCACGGCCTCGCCGCCGCACGACTTGCCTCAGGACCAGGCCTCGGACTTGGCCAGAGCCATTTTGGCCCCACGCTTTCCCGGCTTCGAGCATATGGCCCCGGTCTTCACGACCGCAGGGGTACGCAAACGCCAGTTGACCATGCCGATTGACTGGTACCTGCAACCGCGCAGCTGGCCGGATCGAATGGCGGTCTATGTCGAAGGCGCCGTGGAACTCTTTGTTACAGCGGCTGAACGGGCGCTGGCGGAAGCCGGTCTGCGGGGGTGTGACGTCGACGCGATCGTCACCGTCTCATCGACCGGGATCGCCACCCCAAGCCTTGAGGCGCTGGCTATGGGCCGCCTTGGCTTTCGCAGCGACGCCGCCCGCGTCCCGGTCTTCGGGCTGGGCTGCGCCGGTGGAGCGACGGGCCTGGCGCTGGCCGCTCGCCTGGCCAAGTCCGAGCCGGGGGCGGTGGTGCTGCTCGTCTGCGTCGAGCTCTGCTCCCTGGCTTTCCGCATGGACGAGCCGAGCAAGGCCGACATTGTCGCCACGGCCCTGTTTGGCGACGGCGCCGCGGCCTGTGTCCTTCGCGCCGGCGAGACCGGCTTCGCGGAGGTCTCGGGGGTCGCCGAGCACACCTGGCCTGACACGCTCGACATCATGGGCTGGCGGGTTGATCCCGAAGGCCTGGGCGTCATCTTCGCCCGCTCTATCCCCCCTTTCGCCCGAAAAAAGCTTCGGCCCGCCATGGATCAGATGCTGGCGGGCCAGGCGCTCGGTGTGCCCGATATCGACCGGTTCGTCTGTCACCCGGGGGGTATGAAGGTGATCGAGGCGCTGGAAGGTGCGCTGGATCTCGGCCAGGGCGCGCTGGATCACGAGCGGACCGTCCTGGCGGACCATGGCAACATGTCCGCCCCGACCGTGCTGTTCGTGCTTGATCGCACGCGGCGGGCCGGCATGGCGCGGCGTTCCGTCCTGACGGCGCTGGGCCCGGGGTTCACGGCAAGCACCGTCACTCTGCTCGCGGCCTGATGCTCCAGTTCGCAATTCTCACCCTGGTGACGGCGCAGCGGCTGGGTGAGCTCGTCCTGGCGCGGAGGAACACGCGCCGGCTGCTGGCGCGGGGCGCCCGTGAGTACGGCGCGAACCACTATCCGATCATCATTGTGCTGCACGCCACCTGGCTTCTGGGCCTATGGGCGCTCGCCTGGCGGCATCCGGTCAGTGCCGGCTGGCTTGCGGCCTACGCGGTGCTGCAGGGACTGCGCATCTGGGTGCTGATCTCGCTGGGTGCGCGCTGGACGACGAGGATCGTTGTTCTTCCGGGCGAGGCCCTGGTTCGCAAAGGTCCCTATCGGTTCCTCGCCCATCCAAACTATGCCGTTGTCGCCGGCGAGATCGCGGTGCTTCCGATGGCGTTTGGTATGCCCGTCTACGCGGTGGTCTTTACGCTGCTCAACGCGCTGGTCTTGTCCCTCCGAATAGGCGCCGAGAACGCCGCGCTCGGCGAGCGCCCAATGGTCTGAAGGCCTTGCCTTCTGCTTCGTGCTAGGGCTTTTGCCGCGTCCGCTGCGTTTGGTGCGTGCGGACGCAAGGATCCGTGATGCCTTTCCCCCCGACCCACCCCGCGCTGGCGCGAGCCCTTGAGCAACATGGGTATGCCGAGCCGACGCCCGTGCAGGCCGCCGTGCTGGCGGCCCCGGACGTCCAGGACCTGCTGGTCTCCGCCCAGACCGGGTCCGGCAAGAC
>JANXXA010000423.1 GCA_025350885.1 Phenylobacterium sp. | reverse complement strand
TGACGCTCAGGTATAGGTCGTTTTGACGCAGGCGGAAACGGCTCAGACCGCGATCAGGCCTGCTGCGATACGCCGGCCTTCCGAGGTCAGGACATTATAGAGCTTAGCCGCCGCCGGCGTGTCCATGAATTCCAGGCCCATACCGGCGGCCAATAGGGCCTCGCGGATCGCGCGGGGCGGTTGAGCGTTTCGGATGCCGACGCCCAACAGCAGGAATTCCACCTGCGCGCGTCCAGCGGCGAAAACAGGTGCAAGCGCGTCAAGCGTCAAGTCCGCGAAAGCCGCCACTGGCCACGCCTGCGCCTCGTCAGCGAGGATCAGCACAGAGCCCTTGCGCCACTCGCCGGACAGCCGGAAGCCGCCGTCGCCGTAGCCGTCGATCGAGGGCGCGTCCCGGGACACGGCCGCCAACTAGCGGACGGTCGCGGGCTTCAGCGGCACGGCTTCTTCGTCCTCGCCACCGCGCTTGACGCCCCACAGCATGATTACGGGCGCTGCAATATAGATCGAGGAATAGGTTCCGATGGCGATGCCGAACAGCATGATGATCGACAGCCCATAAAGTGTAGGGCCGCCGAAGACGGCCAGGGCCACCAAGGCCAACACCGCCGTCATGCTGGTGATGATCGTCCGGGTCAGCATCTCGTTGATCGACATGTCGATCACCTCACCCACCGGCATGCGCTTGTACTTACGCAGGTTCTCGCGGAACCGATCGAACACGACGACGGTGTCGTTCATCGAATAGCCGATGATCGTCAAAATCGCGGCCACCGCGCGCAGGTCGAACTCGATCCGCAGGATGGCGATCATCCCGAAGGTCAGGAAGACGTCGTGGAACAGGGCCGCCACCGCGCCCAGGCCAAACTGCAGCTCGAAGCGGAACCAGATGTAGAGCAGCATCGCCAGGATCGCCAGGCCCAGGCCCAAGAGGCCCTTGCCGAACAGTTCGCTGGAAACCTTTGGCCCCACCAGGTCGGTGCGCACGAAGCGGACCGCGCCCAGGGTCTGGGTCAGCCGTTGCTCGACGCGGGTCACCGTGGCGCTGGCATCGGCGCCGGCGGCCACCTGGAAGCGGACCATCGCCGAGGACGGCGCGCCGAAGCCCACTACCTGGACGTCGCCGATGCCCATGCCGCCCAGGGCGGCGCGGGCGCGGGCCAGGTTGACAGCCTTGGGCGCGGTGGTGATCTCCAGCACCGTGCCGCCCTTGAAGTCGATGCCGCAGGCCAGCCCCCCACAGGGCGGGGTGAACGGATAGAGGGTGAGCGCCAGCGAGCCGATCACCGCGATGATCGAAAGCGTTGCGAACAGCCGCGACAGGCGCACGAAGCGAAAGTGCGTGCGAACCGGAAGAACCTTGATCAGGGGCCAGAATTGCATGGGCGCGGTCCCTCAGGCGATCGGCAGAGTCTTCGGGCGGGTGGCGCGGAACCACCAGGCCAGAAGCACTTGGGTGACGAGGACCGCCGAGAACACGGTGGTCAGCACGCCGACGAACAGGGTCCAGGCGAAACCCTTCACCGGCCCCGAGCCCAGGCTGAACATGATCGCCGCCGAGAAGATGTGGGTCATGTTGGCGTCGAAGATGGTGCCCCAGGCCCGCGTGAAGCCGGCTTCCATCGAGGCGATCAGGGTGCGGCCGGCGCGCAGTTCGTCGCGCATCCGCTCATAGATCAGCACGTTGGCGTCCACCGCCACGGCCAGGGTCAGGATCAGGCCGGCGATGCCGGGCAGCGTCAGGGTCGCCTGGATGAAGCTCATCAGCCCGATAATCATCAGCGCGTTGACCGCCAGCGCGATCAGCGAGATGCCGCCGAACAGGCCGCCATAGATCAGCAGCATGAACACCATGGTGGCCACGAGGCCGACGATGGCCGAGGTCGCGCCGGCCTGCACGGCGTCGGCCCCGAGTTCGGCGCCCACGGTGCGCTGTTCCTCGACCTTCAGCGGCGCCGGCAGCGCACCCGCCCGCAAAAGCACCGACAGATCGTTGGCGCTTTCGGCGGTGAAGTGCCCGGTGATCTGGCCCGAGCCGCCGGTGATCGCCGACTGAATGACCGGCGCCGAAATGACCTTTCGATCAAGAACGATGGCGAACCGCTTGCCGAGGTTCTGGCGGGTGACATCCCCGAACCGCCGCGCGCCGATGCCGTTGAAGCGGAACTGCACCAGTGAGCCGCCGCCGTTCTGGTCGAAGCCCGGCTGGGCGTTGGTCAGCATTTCGCCGGTGACCACGGAACGCTTTCTGACCACATAGCTGGCCGCGAACCCGTCGGTTGAGGGCAGCACCTCGTCGCCCGGCGGAATGCGGCCGGCCGCGGCCTCCTGCGCGGAGGCGTTTTCGTCGACCATCTGGAAGGTCAGCTTGGCCGTCTGGCCGATGACGTTCTTCAGCCTTTCGGGGTCGCTCTCGCCGGCCGCCTGGATGACGATGCGGTCCTTGCCCTGGCGGGCGATGTCCGGCTCCTTGGTGCCCATCTGGTCGATACGCCGGCGGATGATCTCGATCGACTGCTCAACGGCGCGCGAGACTTCCGCGTCGAACGCCTCGGGCACGAAGGCGATCCGCAGCCGCTGGTCCGGGGCCGTCGAGAGCCGCGTGTCGCGCCCACCCGCCGCGCCCGGTAGCGAGCCGCCGACGTTGCGGCGCAGCAGGTTGGCCGCGGTGTCGATCTGGCCGGGATCGGTGATCCGCACCCCGATCTCGCCACCGACCACGGCCAGGTCGGTAAACGCGATGTCCTTCTCGCGAAGGGTCGAGCGGACGTCCTCGGTGAGGTTGTTCAGCCGTTCCGTGCGCAGCGCCGCCGCATCCACCGAATAGAGCAGATAAGAGCCGCCCTGCAGGTCGAGGCCGAGCTTCAGCGTGTTTTTCGGCATGAACGCCGGCAGGCCGTCGCGCACCTTGGCGGGCAGCAGGTTCGGCAGCGTGAACAGGAGGCCCAGGACCGTCGCAAGGACGACGAGGACCACCTTCCAGCGGGCGAGATTCATCATGGCGGGGGCTGGGGCCTCAGGTCTTGGAGTCGTTGGCCGGGGCCGGCGCGCCGCGGGTCTGCACC
>JANXXA010000410.1 GCA_025350885.1 Phenylobacterium sp. | reverse complement strand
AGAAATGGCGCCAGCATGGCTTCGTCAATCTTGATCAATGTAATCAATATATGATGATGTTTGCCTGATGGGCCCCGACTGGATCGCCGCCGAGGACGCCCGCGGCCGGCTGGGCGTGCGCGCCCAAACCCTCTACGCCTATGTCAGCCGGGGCCGGGTGCAGACCCGCAGTGACCCGCACGACCCGCGCCGCAGCCTCTATCGCAGCGCCGACGTCGACGCGCTCGTCCAGCGCAAGTCGCGCAGCCGCAAGGTGTCTGAGGTGGCGGCCGGGGCCATCGCCTGGGGTGAGCCGGTGCTGGCCTCGGAAATCACCACGGTCGCCGGCGGGCGGCTGTTCTATCGCGGCCGCGATGCGATCCGGCTGGCCGACGCTGAAACCCTGGAGTCGGTGGCGCGCCTGCTGCGCGGCGGGCATGGGGCGGCGCTGAAGCGCACCGAACGACCCGCGCCGCCCGATCATCGCGACATGCGCACCCGCGCCTATCTGGCGCTGGCCACCCGGGCCGGCAGCGATCCGCCGGCGCGCGGCCGCCATCCCCTGGCGCTGGCGGTGGAGGCCGCGACCCTGCTGGACGTGCTGACCGACGCGGTGGCCGGCGAGGTCGGCGGCGGGGCGATCCACAACCGGCTGGCGCTGGCCTGGGGTCTGGGACCCGGCGGTCCAGGCGCTGACCTGATCCGGCGTATCCTGGTGCTGGTGGCCGACCATGAACTGAACGCCTCGGCCTTCGCCGCGCGGGTGGCGGCGTCGACCGGGGCCTCGCTCTCAGCCAGCGCCCTGGCAGGGCTGGCGACCCTGTCCGGGCCGCGCCATGGCGGGGCGACGGCGGCGGTGCGAACCTTCGCCGCCGAGGCCGCCCAGCTGGGTCCCCGCCAGGCCATCGCCAATCGCCTGGTCGAGGACCGCGCCCTGCCAGGCTTCGGCCACCCGCTCTATCCGGACGACGACCCCCGGGCCGCGGCCCTGCTGGAACGGTTCACCCCGCCACCCGACCTGCTGGCGCTGCGGGCGGCGGTAAAGACCTTCGCCGGTCTCGCGCCCAACGTGGACTTCGCCCTGATGGCCGGTTGCGAGGCGCTGCGGCTCCCTGCCGACGCCCCCTTCGCCCTGTTCTCGGTCGCCCGCTGCGCCGGCTGGATCGCCCACGCCATCGAGCAGGGCCAGGCCGACACCCTGATCCGCCCCCGCGCCCGCTATGTGGGGCCGGAGCCGGATTTCGGCTAAAAGTCACGGATGGTCGCCAGCGACAGCTTCGCCAATTTTCTGCACGAGGGACTTGCGCCGCTCGGCCGCGTCACGCTTCGGCGCAAGTTCGGAAAGACCGGCGTGTTATGCGACGGACTGATGTTGGCGATGGTGACGCAAGATGAGCTGTATTTCCGGGTTGATGACGGGAACCGGGCAGCCGTCTAGGAAGCCGGGTCCTTTCCGCCTCTGAACTACGAGAAGCAGGGTCGAACCATAGACCTGTCCTTCTGGCGTGCGCTGGAGCGGCTGCTGGACGACCCCGACGAACCCGTCGCCTGGGCGCGGACCGCGTTGGCGGCGGCGCGTCGGGTCGCGGCGAAGCGGGAGCAAACAGCGCCACGCCGCGACCGCTCCTAACTCGCGAAGAACTCCTGCCGTGCCGCCAGAAGGGCGTTGACCAGCTGCCGTTCCCCTTCGTCGAGTAGCGGGTTCCAGATGTCGAAGATCAAAATCACCCGCAAGCTGTCGGCGTCGTTCCAGGCCTCGTGCTCGATGGTGTCGTCGAACACCCAGGCCTCGCCAAGCTTCCAGTCCCGCGTCTCGCCCCCGACGCGGAACCGCGCCGGCCCCGGCAGGATCAGCGGCAGGTGGCAGAGCAGGCGCACATTGGTCGATCCGGTGTGGGCCGGGATGTGGGTCCTGGCCTCCAGCGCCGAAAACATCGCGGTGGGGGCGAACCCCGGCTGCCCGGCCATCGGCAGGCCGGCCAACAGGGCCGCGGTCTTCGGACAGAGATCGCAGGCCCGGTCCTGGCGCGCGCCGTCCTTCCACAGAAAGAACGAGCTCCAGCGCGGCGAATGGTTGAGCTCACCCCACTGGTTGACCGGCGCCCCCTTGGGATAGGCGATGTAGGGCGAGAAATCGTCTCTGGCGGCCTCAAGCGCGCCTTGCAGTTCGCCGAGAATGGTCTCGGTGGCCGCCTCCAGCCTGGCGAACCAGGGGAACAGATCGCGGTCGTGGAACGGGATCGCCGGCAGGCGGGGATAGTGCAGCAGCAAGGGCTCCTGGCCGTAGACCTTCGCGCGCCCCGCGAAGATGCCGACGCTTTCGTCGAAGCGCCGCCGCGCCTCGCCGGGGACCGTGGCCGTCACCTCGGCGGTCCTGGCCCGGAGGTGATCTTCCAGCGCCGCCTGGGTGCGGGCGACGACCTGGCGGGCGCGTTCCAACGGCGCGCGCAGGGGCGGCGGAATCCGGTCGTCGGGGGGGGCGATCGCCAGCGCGTTGCGATAGAGGCCCGCCGCGGCCCGCTCGCCCGCCATCCGCTCCACGAGGGCTGCCTTGGAGAGCAGGGCCACGAAGTCGTAGGGATCGAGGCTGAGCGCCGCGTCGAGCGCGGCCAGGGCGGCGGGCAGGTCACCCAGCGCCCGGTGCGCCATGGCCCGCTGCAGTTTCAACGCGACATCGGCCGGCGCGGCGGCCTCCGCCGCCAGGGCCAGGGCCAGGGCGGCCTTGAGGTCACCACGGCGCAGGGCGTCCTGCACGCCGGCGCTGGGGTCGGATGGGCGCTCGTCCGCCGGAGCCATGCTGGTCAATCTGGATATCGCTGAAGCGACAGGGATATACGGGGCTCTTCAAGGGTCGGCGAGGGGAAAGCTGGTAAACGGCTTGTTCACCCTAGTTGCGCATTCCTCAATGCCGAGGCTCACCGGGGGTAGAACGCCATGACGGACTGGATTCACGCGATCATCCTGGGGTTGATCGAGGGCCTGACCGAGTTCATCCCGGTTTCGTCCACCGGCATGCTGCTGCTGGCCAAGCAGGCGATGGGGCTGACCGACCCGTTCTGGGACACCTTCTGCGTGCTGATCCAGCTGGGCGCGATCCTGGCGGTGGTGGTGCTCTATTTCCGCCGGCTGTGGGGGGTGGCGGTGCTGGTGCCCACGGAGCCGCGCGCCCGGGGCTTCGTGCTCAGCCTGCTGGTCGCCTTCCTTCCCGCCGCGGTGGCCGGCCTGCTGCTGCATGACGTGATCAAGCAGATCCTGTTCGAGAGCCCCAGACTGATCTGCTGGGCGCTGATATTCGGCGGCGTCGTCCTGCTGGTGATCGACCGCTTCGCCCCCTATCCGACCCGCCGCGACCCGATGGCCCTGCCGCTGAAAACCTCGTTCATCATCGGGCTGTTCCAGTGCCTGGCGCTGGTCCCCGGTGTCTCGCGCTCCGGGGCGACAATTGTCGGCTCCATGCTGATGGGCGTGGAAAAGCGGGTCGCCGCCGAATTCTCCTTCCTGCTGGCCATTCCGGTGATGGCCGGCGCCTTTACCGTCGATGCCTGGAAGAGCCGCCGCGAGCTGGCCAACATCGACCACATCGGCCTGGTCGCGGTAGGCTTCGTGGTGTCGTTCCTGGTGGCGCTGGCGGTGATCCGCGCCATGCTGACAATCGTCACCCGGCGTGGTTACGCCCCCTTCGGCTGGCTGCGTATCCTGATCGGCGGCGCCGGGCTGGCGCTGCTGACCATGGGGTAGGATTGACGGCATGTATATACAAGCGCATAGACGAGTCGCTATGGCGGACTTAGCCCCCGACTATCGGTCGCAACGCCTGGGCTTGGCCTTCCATGGCGAATTTTGAATGGGATGAGGTAAAGGCTGAGGAGAATCTCCGCAAACATGGGATCGGTTTTCGAGACGCGTCATCGTCACTGCTCGGTTTGAGCTGCACTGTCGCCAGCCCGCGTCTGGGTGAGAACCGTTTCACATCCCTTTGCGAAGCCAACGGTCGCCTGATCGCCGTCGTCTGGACTCCGCGCGTCGGCGCGATCCGCCTGATCTCAGCGCCCGCTGCGAGGAAACATGAGCAAGAACTCTATCGTCAGAGTGTCCGTCGAACAGCTCGGATGTGGGGACAGTGACTGGGCGCACGTCGATGCCCTTACAGACGAGGATATCGAGCGCGCCATCGCCGGGGATCCCGACTCCGCGCCCCCGCTCGACGCGGACTGGTTCCGCAAGGCCGAACTGGTCATCCCGGCCGCCAAGACCGCCACCTCGATCCGCGTGGACAGCGATGTAATGGGCTGGTTCAAGACGCAGGGGCGGGGGTGGCAGACGCGGATGAATGCGGTTCTGCGCGCCTACGCCAAGGCCCACGGCGGCGTGAAATAGGGCTTTCGGCCGCTCAGATCGCCGCCAGCTCTCGGTCTTCCTGGTCGGCGTACTGGCCGCCCTTGCGATAGCGGTAGAGATAACTGGGCAGCACCGCTTCCAGCGTCGTGGCTGAGATGCCGAGGTCGGCCAGGCCCGGACAGGCGCCGCTGACCACGTTGTCGGTCTTCAAGAGTTTCACCTGATCGGCGGTTACCGGCGGCTCGACCAGGGCCCCGACCAGATCCCCCGCCGCGCCCAGCAGGCCGGCCACCGGCCAGGGCACCGGCGCCAGGAACCGGCGCTTGTCGATCTGCGCCAGCAGCAGCTCCATCAGCTGGCGAAAGGTCAGGATCGCTGGGCCGCCGAGTTCATAGGTCTGGCCGGCGGCTTGCGGCAGGGTGACCGCGCGCGCCACCGCCTGGCCCACATCGCCGACGAATACCGGCTGGAACCGGGTGTGGCCGCCGCCGATCAGCGGCAGCACGGGGCTGATCTGCGCCATGGCGGCAAAGCGGTTGAAGAAAGCGTCCTCGGCCCCGAACACGATGGAGGGGCGCAGCACCACGGCGTCGGGATAAACCTCGCGCACGGCGGCCTCGCCCTGCGCCTTGCTGCGCGCGTAGCTCGACGGAGACTGAGCGTCGGCGCCCAGGGCCGACATCTGCACCATCCGCGTTACGCCTTCCGCCCGCGCCGCGACGGCGATGTGGCGCGCGCCGATGGCGTGGACCGCTTCGAAGCCCTGGCGGCCGGCCTCCCGCAGCACGCCGACCAGGTTCACCGCGGCGCTCGCGCCGGTGAGCGCGCGGCGCAGGGACGCCTCGTTGCGGACATTGGACTGGACGATGTCGATCTGGCCCACGTCGCCGGCCAGGCGCATGGCGTAGGCCAGGTTGGGATTGCGCACGGCGACCCGGATCCGCCAGCCGGCCTTGGCGAGATGGCGCACCGCGCTCGCGCCGACAAAGCCGGATCCGCCGAATACGGTGACGAGGTTCTGCATGACCGATGCGGATAGACGAAGCCGCCCCCCGCCGCAATCCGCGCGCCATCTCCAGCTCCCTCCAGCCGTTGACCGGGGAGGGGCGGCGCCCTAAGGAAGCCGGCTCGCGCGATCCGACGGGTCGGGCCCAGGTGGCGGAATTGGTAGACGCGCTGGCTTCAGGTGCCAGTGGCTTAACGGCCGTGAAGGTTCGAGTCCTTTCCTGGGCACCACCCCCCTGGTGGCGATGCGTTTCCCCGACCCCATCTGTTGGCGGTGTTCGCCGGTATTTACCCAAGCGGCCCCTTGGCTCTCTATAGTGAGGGCCGGATTTGTCGGCGGAACGGCGAGGTATCGTGACGATCTTCCAGCATCAGGGCGATCTGCCCGCCGACGCCCTGGCCGGCGCAACGGCTGTCGCCATCGATTCCGAGACCATGGGCCTGCGGCTTGGCCGCGACCCGCTGTGCGTGGTGCAGCTCTCCGACGGCAACGGCGACGCCCATGTGGTGCGGCTGGACCGCGCGACCTATGACGCGCCCCATCTGAAGCGGCTGCTGGTCGATCCGGCGGTGACCAAGCTGTTTCATTTCGGCCGCTTTGATATCGCCATGTTCTGGCTCCACCTGGGCGTGATGACGGCGCCGGTCTACTGCACCAAGATAGCCTCGAAGCTGGCGCGCACCTACACCGACCGCCACGGCCTGAAGGACGTCACCCGGGAGCTGATCGGCATCGACCTGTCCAAGGCCCAGCAGAGTTCCGACTGGGGCGCCGCCAGGCTCAGCGACGACCAGATCGCCTATGCCGCGTCCGATGTCATGCACCTGCACGCGCTTCGCACCCGACTGGACGAGATGCTGGTGCGCGAGAAGC
>JANXXA010000380.1 GCA_025350885.1 Phenylobacterium sp. | reverse complement strand
AGACGCTCGCGCCGGCCTTCGCGCGGGCCTTCGCCAAGAGCCAGCTCGGCGGCGGCACGGTGCTGCCGAAATCCGGCGCAGTGTTCGTCTCGGTGAAGGACGCCGACAAGCCCTGGGTGCTGGAGCCCGTGCGGCTGCTGGCCGGCCTGGGCTTCAAGATCCTGGCGACCGGCGGCACGGCGACCTACCTGGCGGCCCAGGGCGTCCGGGTCGATCTGGTCAAGAAGGTGCTGGAAGGCCGTCCGCACATCGTCGACGCGATGAAAAACGGCGAGGTGCAGCTGGTGTTCAACACCACCGAGGGCCGCCAGTCCCTGGCCGACAGCTTCGCGCTGCGCCGCACCGCCCTGATGATGAAGACGCCCTACTACACCACCGCGGCCGGGGCGCTGGCCGCCGCCCAGGCAATCATGGCGACCATCGAAGACACCCTCGAGGTCCGGCCGCTGCAGAGCTACGCCTGATCGAGAAGTTTCTTGAGCCGGCTGTCGTCCCGATAGAGTTCGGCCAGGTCGTCGTCGGTCTTTTTGGGATCGGTGAGTGACTTCAGTCCTGCGCGATAGGACGCGTTCAGCGCGATCGCCTGGCGCGCGGCATCAAATGCATTGTCCTTCGCGGACGTCTTCTCGGTCGCCTCTTTGCTATAACGGTATTGCTGGCCGAACGCGGCGGCCATCAGATACCAATACCAGGCTGATCGGACAGCTGAGGAGTTCGCCAGGGTCTCGCCAGCCTTGATAGCGCTCTTGTAGCCATCCGTGCGGTAGAGAGCGACGCGCATCGCATCGAGCGCGTCCTGAACCGACAGGTTGGGGCGCCGCGACAACGCCTTCTGCACAAAGTTTCCGGTCGGACCGAGATCACCAAGAGTGTTGCGGATCTCATTGCTTTCGCCCCGGCCCAGCTTCTCACCTGACAAAATAATCTCAACATCGTTGAAGAACCGGATCAGGATCAGCCGTGTGTTGAGGTACATGAATAGAAACCCGAGTACTGCGCCAAGCACCAGGATCACCGGGCCGATTGCCGGCAGAATGCCCGCGTTGCGGCCCCCGTGGTCGTCAGTGAAGACCGTGGCATAGCTCGAGAGGAAATCGCGGAACGCCACCAAGAGTTCATTGATCTTGTAGAGTTGAACCAGCGTTGCCCCGACCAGCATGGTGGTCAGCCAGTCAGAAATCCGCTCCAGATTGGTGTTGGAGTTCAGCAAGGATCGTCGCTTGGCCTCTTGCGCCACCTGCGCTGTTACGGTCGGACCGGTTTTGCCAGGCGGTGGTTCTTCCCTGGCCGTCGTCGGGGCCGAGCTGCGGTCGGGCACCCTGGGAATTCCGAAGAGGAAGCCGAGCGAACTGCCGACCGCGAACGCAGAGACAAAGACCAGCACGCCGACGCCGAACGCCGCCATCCCTTCTTTGCCCAGCGCCAAGCCGGTTGCTATCGCCGAGACGGCCAGAGCGAACCAAAGTGCCGCGACCAGATAACTGAGGGTCTTCGTCGGAGCGGCAGCGCCGGCAGATTGATCGTCCATGGCCATTTCAGGTTGCTTCCCAACACGTTGCCCGCATTCATTGTGCCGGCGAAGCTTCTGTCAAGCCGCCCACCATTTCGGCCAAGCGCCCAAAGCGAGGCTGCGCCAAACTCGCCACGCTGGCCCGCCCCTGAGGCGCGCGCCGTCGTGGCGCCGGGAACACGCTGCGAACATCTCCGCGCCGCAAAGCCAAGCTTTTGATTGACCGGGATTCTTTCCGGGCGCACGATTCGCTCATAGCCTGATTGTTGCAGGCGCGTGGGCGTGCTCCGGCGGCCCAAGGATAGACCGGCCGGAACGACGCCGATGGCGTCTGCCGCAGTCTGGCGGGGGATTTGAACCCCCTGCAGATTGGGAGAACGCTCTATGCATTCTGATCATCCGGAAACCCACCCGCACAAAAACCGGCACATCGCCGAACGCTTCGAAGGCATGCTCGGCAAGCTGATGGTGGTCGCCGTGGTCCTGCTGGCTGTCGGGGCGATCTACATGGTCATGACCGGCGATTCGACGCCGAGCTGGATGCGCTGACCGGGGTCAGCGATCTGACCAT
The DNA here is from genome assembly GCA_025350885.1 of Phenylobacterium sp. Lineage (GTDB taxonomy): Bacteria > Pseudomonadota > Alphaproteobacteria > Caulobacterales > Caulobacteraceae > Phenylobacterium. Next base: position 4,415 of record JANXXA010000380.1, on the reverse strand, counting down.
CACCAGGTCGTCGTAGACGCTCGCCCCGATCCGGAACGGGCGTCGCCCGGCGTCGGCGAACCCCTGGCGGGCGTAGAACGCGCGCGCCTGATGGTTGTCGTCATAGAGGCTGACAAACATCCGCCCGGCGCCGGCCGCGGCGGCGGTATCGCATGCCGTCTGCATCAGGCGCGCGCCGAGCCCGGTCCCGTGGAAGCGGTGCAGCACATAGATCCGCAACAGCTCGGCATCGCTGTCGTCGGTCGCCATCGGCAGGTCGGGCGGGCAGACCACGGCATAGCCGACCGGCGCCTGGCCCGCGGTCGCCTCGGCGATCCATAGTCGATAGGCGGGGTCGGCCAGCCAGCCCGCGTAGCGCGCGGCGCCGTGCTCGACTTGGCAGTGCGCCAGCAGGTCGGCGACCTCCATGTCGCCGGCGTAGGTTTCCAGGAACGTCGCCTGGCCGACCAGGGCGAGCACGGCGGCGTCGCCCGCGTGGCAGGCGCGAATTGCGATCTCCATCGTCAATCTCCCCGAGCAGGCTGAGGAAAAACTCGCTCGCCGACTAACATGAAAGCTGACGTGGACAACCCCTGGCGGCGGGCCTCGCCGTGCGATAGGCGTCGAAGCCATCAAGGCTCCGGAGGAATGAACATGGCGGGACGCGTTCAGGGCAAGGTGGCGCTGATCACCGGCGCAGCGAGCGGCATCGGTCGCAGCTGCGCGGAAAAGCTGGCGGCCGAGGGCGCCACGGCCGTCGTCACCGATTTGCAGGACGACATGGGCGCCCAGGTCGTCGCAGCCATCGTCAAGGCCGGCGGCAAGGCCTGGTATCTGCACCACGACGTCACCGACGAGGCGGCCTGGGAAAGCGTCATCGCCGAGATCAAGGCGCGTAAGGGCCGGCTGGACATCCTGGTCAACAACGCCGGCATCGGCATCGGCGGGTCGATCCTGGAGATGACGCTGGAGAACTGGCGCCGCCAGACCGCGGTCAATCTCGACGGCGTGTTCCTGGGCGTAAAGCATTCCATCCCGCTGATGCGCGTCTCCGGCGACGGCGGCAGCATCATCAACATGTCCTCGGTGGCGGGGCTGAAAGGCTCGGCCATGCTGGCCGGCTACTGCGCCACCAAGGGTGGGGTGCGGCTGTTCACCAAGGGCGTCGCCATGGAATGCGCCAACGCCAAGGACGGCATCCGGGTGAACTCGGTCCACCCCGGGATCATCGAGACGCCGATCTGGCTGACCGTCGGCCAGGCGGTCAACCCGGGCGCCAACGAGGCGCCGGACCTGGACGCCATGACCGCGCTCGCCGTACCGCTGGGCGTCAAGGGCTGGCCGGAGGACATCGCCAATGGCGTGCTCTGGCTGGCCAGCGCCGAGAGCCGCTATGTGACCGGCCAGGAACTGGTGATCGACGGCGGCCTGACGGTTCGCTGAACGACCCCCCTGCGCTGTCATCTCGGCTCAGCGGCTGGCAAGACTGGAGAAATCGCCATGAGCAAGACGCCCCGACCTGTCGTGGCCGCCGCCATCGGACTTGGCCTCGCTGTCGCCGGCTCGACCCAGGCCGCCGAGCGGTTCCCGACGCTGACGCCCGAGCAGATGACCCCGGCCCAGCGCCAGGTTGCCGACGCCATCACAGCCGGGCCTCGCAAGGGGCTAGGCGGGCCGTTCAACGCCTGGCTGCGCAGCCCCGAGCTCGCCGACAGACTGCAGAAGGTCGGCGAGCACCTGCGCTATCATTCCAGCGTGCCGCCACGGCTGAACGAGTTCGCGATCCTGCTGACCGCGCGGGCCTGGGACGCGGGCTATGAGTGGTACGCCCACTATCCGCTGGCGCTGAAGGCCGGGCTGAAGGCCAGCGTCGCCGCCGATGTGGCTCGGGGTCAGCGCCCGGCCGGCATGGCCGCCGACGAAACCGGCGTCTATGATTTCGTCACCGAACTGCGCCGCGACCACCGGGTCAGCGACCCGACATACGCCGCCGCCCGGGCGATCCTCGGCGACCAGGGGGTGATCGATCTGATCGCGCTCAGCGGCTACTACGACCTGGTCTCGATGACCCTGAACACCGCCCAGGTCGCGACCCCCGCTGACGGCGCATTGCCCTTGCCGGCCCGCAAGGCGCCGCCATAGGCTTGCTTTTCGCGGCGCACAATTCTATTTTCTTTCCCCTCCCGGACGCCTACGCCCGCGGCCGGAATCTGCGAACTTCTAACTTAGGGCGAACCCGAGTCACCGATCTCCCATGGAAAAAGTCCCGATGACCGCCGAGGGCTATCGCGCCCTCGACGACGACCTGAAGCGTTTGAAAACCATCGAACGGCCCGCCGTGGTCGCCGCGATCGGCGAAGCGCGCCTGCACGGCGACCTGTCGGAAAACGCCGAGTACCACGCCGCCAAAGACCGCCAGGGCTGGATCGAGGGCCAGATCGCCGAGATCGAGGACAAGATGGCGCGCGCTCAGGTGATCGATGTCTCCAAGCTGTCGGGCAAGCAGGTCAAGTTCGGCGCCACCGTCTCGGTGACCGACGAGGACACCGAGGAGAGCGCCCGCTACCAGATTGTCGGCGAGCATGAGGCCAATGTGAAACAGGGCCGCGTCTCGATCACCTCGCCGATCGCGCGCGCGATGATCGGCAAGGAAAGCGGCGACACCGTCGAGGTCAACACGCCCGGCGGCGTCAAGGCCTATGAGATCACCAAGGTGGAATGGGTCTGACCGATCCTGGAATCGCGGACCGCTGGCGATGCCTGAGGCCGCAACGCCTGCCCTGACCATCTGGGCCGTTTCGGATGGCCGGATCGGTATCGAGGCCCAGGTGCTGGGCCTGGCCGAGGCTGTGGCGCGCCGGCGTCGCGCGACCATCGTGGTCAAGCGGGTGGCCTGGCGGGGCTGGCTCGGCTGGACGCCGCTCGCGCTCTTGCCGCTTCCCGAGTTCACCCTGCGGTCCGACAGCCAGATCGCCCCGCCATGGCCGGATATCTGGATCGGGGCCGGACGGGCCACCCTGCCCTGGTCAACGGCCCTGCGCCGGCGTTCGGCGGGTCACACCTTCATCGTCCAGACCCAGGACCCGCGCGGCGCACCGCGCGGCGCATTCGACCTGATCGTCCCGCCGCTGCACGACCAGCTGACCGGGCTGAATGTCCTGCCGATCCTGGGCTCGCCGACCCGGATGAGTGCGGAAGGGTTCGCTCGCGATCTGGCTCGGTTCGCCGCGCGGATCGATCCCCTGCCGCATCCGCGCGTGGCGATGATCGTCGGCGGCAAGTCGGGCAGCCACGACCTGCCGCCGGCCAGGGCGCGGGCCATGGCGGCGCAGGTCGCCGCGGCGATCAAGGCGGCGGGCGGTTCCCTGCTGCTGAGCTTCACCCGGCGCACGCCGCAAGCAGCGCGGCGGATCCTGGCCGAAGGTCTGGCCGATCTGCCCGGCTGGATCTGGGATGACCAGGGGGAAAATCCCTATCGGGCCTTCCTGGCGGCGGCCGACACGATCCTGGTCACTGAGGACTCGGTCAACCTGGCCGTCGATGCGGCCTCGACGGGCAAGCCGGTCCAGGTGCTGGCGATGGCCGGCGGCGGGCGCAAGTTCGACCGGTTCCATGCCGATCTGCGGCGGCGCGGCGTGGCCAGGCCGTTCACCGGGGCGCTGGAGACCTGGCGCTACCCGCCGCTCGACGAAACCCATCGCGCGGCGGACGAGCTTTTGCGCCGCTTCGACGCCCGAATATCCGCTGCGACGGAGTGACGCCTTTTGGCCGCATGGTAAACAAGGCGACAAAATAGCAAGACTTTCGCAACACCATCGCGGCATGCTCGCGCAGATTCCTTGAGCCTGGGGGCCCACACGTGGCGAACTATTTCTTTGACGCGATGACGCAGGCGCAGGCCGACAGTTATCATGAGCTGAACGACGTGCTGGTGTTTTCCACCGGTAACGCGGCCCAGGCCACGGTGATCTTTCACCCGCTGACTTCGGGCTCGGCGCCCTTCATCACCCTGAGCTTCGGCGCCCAGTCGCTGAACTTCGCCGATGACCCCGCGACCATCCGCGGGCAGGCCAACCTGAAGTTCTTCCCCGACTCGTCGCAGCTCTTCGTCGGCACGGTGGGTAGCGACAGCATCGTCGGCGGGAACGGCGCCGACGGCCTGTTCGGCGGCGACGGCAACGATTCGTTGAGCGGCGGCGGCGGCAACGACCTGCTGCAGGGCAACCAGGGCAACGACACCCTGGTGGGCGGCGCGGGGCTCAACACCATCTATGGCGGCCAGGGCGACGACACCATCGACATGACCGGCGCCGGGTCCAGCGCGACCGCGACCAACTTCGCCCAGGGCAACCTCGGCAATGACACCATCATCGGCAGTTCCAACGCCGACACCCTGCTGGGCGGCAAAAAGGAATGCAAGGGCTGCAACGGCAAAA
>JANXXA010000378.1 GCA_025350885.1 Phenylobacterium sp. | reverse complement strand
TCGGCGGCGGCCAGGTGTTCTTCGCCGCCGTGCGCAATCCCGAGCGGATGCATGCGGCGATCATGGTCGACACCGGCTTCGGCCCGCCGCCGGAGGAAATGGCCAAGCGCGTCGCGCAGATGGAGGCGCTGCGCAACATCCCCACCGTCGACCGGCCGAGCCGGGTCTACGCGACGCTGGAGGAGGCCCTGAACCGCTTCCGCCTGATGCCGCCGCAGCCGGCCGGCAACCCGTTCATCGCCGACTTCATCGCCCGCCGCTCGCTGAAGAAGGTCCCGCTCCCCGACGGCAAGACGGACGGCTCCGGCGAGGGCTGGACCTGGCGGTTCGATCCGAACATGTGGACCAAGCTCGACCGCCAGGCGATGATGAACCGCGAGCAGACCCAGGTCACCACGACCACGCCCCTGGTGCATATCTACGGCGCCCAGAGCCGGATCGTTGAGCACCGCAAGGCCGGCGCGCCCTCGCCCTTCCCCGCGGGTCTGCTGGAGATCGAGATCCCGGATTCGCACCACCACATCATGATCGACCAGCCGCTGGCCCTGGTGTCGGCGCTGCGGGCCTTGCTGTCGGCCTGGCCGCGATAGGACGGCCGCGGGTCCATGACCGAACCCAGACGCGGCTGGTTACAACGTCTTGCCGGCGGCCTGTCGCGCTCCTCCAGACAGATGGGCGAACAGATCTCCCAGGTCTTCGAGGCCAAGGCGCCGCTCGACCAGGCCAGGCTGGACGCGCTGGAAGAAATGCTGATCGAGGCCGATCTCGGCCCTCAGGCGGCGGGGCGGGTCACCGCGCGCTTTGCCGACGAGACCTTTGGCAAGTCGGTGAGCGAAGACGAGATCAAGCAGGCCCTGGCCCTGGCCATCGGCGACGAACTGGCCGCCCGGCAGGGGACCTTCGACCCGCTGTCGGGACCTCGGCCCTACGTCGTGCTGTTCATCGGCGTGAACGGGTCGGGCAAGACCACGACGCTCGGCAAGATCGCCGCCGACCTCACCGGGCGCGGCGCCAAGGTGCTGGTGGTGGCCGGCGACACCTTCCGCGCCGCCGCCGTCGAGCAGCTGAAGATCTGGGCCGAGCGGGCCGGCGCGGACTTCATCTCGCGACCGATGAATTCCGACGCCGCCGGCCTGGTGTTCGAGGCCGTGGAGCGGGCCCGCGCGCAGGCCTATGACGTGGTGCTGATCGACACCGCCGGACGACTGCAGAACAAGCAGGGCCTGATGGATGAACTCTTGAAAATCATCCGGGTGGTGAAGAAGCTGGATCCGGAGGCGCCGCACGAGACGCTGCTGGTGCTCGACGCCACGGTGGGGCGCAACGCGCTGGCCCAGGAAAACATCTTCGGCAATCAGATCGGGGTGTCCGGCATCGTCATGACCAAGCTCGACGGCACCGCGCGTGGCGGCGTGCTGGTGCCGGTGGCCCAGGCCAGCGACAGTCCGATCAAGCTGATCGGCGTCGGCGAGGGGATCGAGGACCTGCAACCTTTTGACGCCCACGCCTTCGCCCGCTCGCTGGTGGGTCTGGAGGACCCGATCGCATGAGCCCCAATGCTCGCAAATGGCTGCGCTACGCCGTCGACTATGCCGCCGTCGTGGTCTTCGCCCTGGTCTATTTCCTCGGCGGCCGGGATTTCATGAAGGCCACCGTGGCCATCGTCATCACCTCGGTGATCGCGTTGCTGATCGGACTGATCGTGGAGCGTCGGATCGCTTGGCTGCCGCTGTTCGTGGGCGCCATGGCCGCGCTGTTCGGCGGCCTCACCCTGATCTTCCACGACACCCGGATCCTGAAGATCAAGCCGACGGTGATCAACCTGATCCTGGCCGGCGTTTTGTTCGGCGGCCTGGCCCTGAAGCGCAATCCGCTGAAGATGTTGCTGGGAGAAGCCCTGACCCTGCCCGATGAGGTGTGGCGCAAGCTGACGGTGCGGTTCGGGCTGCTCTATGTGGTCCTGGCCATCGTCAACATCGTCATCTGGCGCACCCAGAGCGAAGCGACCTGGGTGATGTTCAAGACCTTTGGCCTGGAGGTCATGACCCTGGTGTTTTCCTTGACCCAACTGCCCTTGCTGCTGAAGCACATGGAAGCCTCGGACGTACCGCCTCCCCCGTCGCAGGACTGAGCGGCCGGTTCGCCGCCCACGGAGTGTCTGTCGTCAAACCGACGCAAACGGCGGCTAGCTTCCCGAGCAGTCTGGCGCCAGCTTTGCGCGAGGGGGACCGATGGCCAAGGGCAAGTCTGCCACCAGGGGCGGTATCGCCGCGCTCGACCGCTCGCCGAGCCACCTGCTGCATCGCGCCCTGCAGCGCGCCCTGGACATCTATGCCGAGGCGTTTGGCGAGGGCGGCGTCACGCAACGCCAGTTCGCCGTGCTGGCCGCCGCCGAGGAGCGCGCGGGCGCCACCCAGGCCGACCTTGTGCGGATCACCGGCATCGACCGCTCGACGCTGGCCGACATGGCGCGGCGGATGATCGCCAAGGGCCTCTTGGAACGCGAACGCTCGACCCTGGACGCGCGGGCCAACGCCGTGCGGCTGACCGAGGCCGGACGCGCCAGCCTGGCCGATGCGCGACCGAAAATGGCTGCGGCCGATGCGCGGCTGCTGAAGCTGATCAGCGGCGGCGGACGGCGCGAAACCTTCGTCAGCCTGCTGCGCGACCTGGTGAAGGCCGGTGCGGAAGGCCCGGCGGCCGTGAAGCCCGCGAAGGTCAAGCCGCACGCGCCAGCGCCTGCGAAGTCCATTAAGGTCGGCAAGAAGGCAAAGAAGAAGAAAATCTCTCAGGATCCCGCCTGATCGTCCCCCCGACGGGCAGGGGTTATCACAGATGAGCGAAGGTGCGGCGAACAGATCCGGTCGTAGCGCGGATCGGCCAAGTCGCGGGTGATGATTTGCAGCAACGTCGCGCCGTCCATGTCCGGTGGCGCGGGCGGGCCGAACACCTCATGCCACAGGGCAACGGCTTCTTCTTGAATGCGGTGGTCTCGGCCAGTCATGTCCCCGAAACACACTTAGGCGACAACCGTTCCAGATGGAGGAAGGTTAATTCTATGAACAGCTTAACCGATAGTTTCGACCTGGTGCTCAGATGCGGATATCGAGCAATGAGCCGGGCCGCGGAATACGGTCGGGCGGCGCGGCGGCAAGATCGGGTCTGATCTGTGGACGCGGGATCGGCTCTGCGACGCCGAACGCCGGCGTCGCGGCGACGACGCTCGGGGCCTTGGCCCGGCCCATGGCGGCGTCGAAAAACGCCTTCTGAGCGGCCGAGCGCGCGGCGTCGGGACGCGATACCACTCCGGGCAAAGGCTGCGGCGCATCGGGGCGGATCGGCGTGACGATGGGAGAGCTCGATTTATGGTTAACGCCGGCTCAATCTGCGGCGCGGCCGATCAACGCCCGGTTAACGCGCGCGCGATCAATGCCCGGCCGTCAGCCGCGCTGAGCGGGCCGGTGTGCTTGGCCAGGATCGTGCCGTCGCGGGCCACCAGATAGGTTTCCGGCACTCCGGTGATCCCGAACTCGATGCCGGCGCGACCGTCGCCGTCGGTCAGCCGCGCCGCGAACGGATCGCCCAGGCGCGCCAGGAAAGCCCGGGTGTTGTCGGCCGATCCGCGCGGCGGCACATCCTCATAGGCGATGCCGATGATCCGCACATGGGCGGCCTGCATCTGCATCAGCACGGGATGCTCGATGGCGCAGGGGCCGCACCAGGAGGCGAAGAAATTCACCAGCACCGGGCCCGTGGCGTTGACGTCGCGCAGCCGCACGGCGGCGGCGTCGTCGAGGCTGGGCAGGGTCAGGTCCGGCATGGTCTTGCCGACCAGGGCCTGGGGCTGGACGTGCGGATCGTGGTGCAGGGCGAAGCCGGCGAACAGCACCGCCAACGCGCCCAGCACCGCCAGCGGCAGCAGCGCGACCCAGCGGTTCACGCAGCGTCCATGGCCTGGCAGCGCGCCTTCCAGCGTCGGGCGTGGTTGAGCGAGCCCGCGATCATCACGGCGAACACCAGGGCGGTGAGCCCATAGGCCGGCCAGACGAAGGCGGCGTACTTTCCGGCGTCGAAGTCGAGCATCGCGGTCTTCCTTTAGCCCCGGGCCGCGCGCAGCGCCGCGGCCTCGGCGCGGCGGCGCCACA
>JANXXA010000314.1 GCA_025350885.1 Phenylobacterium sp. | reverse complement strand
CGCCGATCATGCGCGCGTGTTCGTGGTCGAACAGAACCGCGACGCGCAACTGCGCACCCTGCTGGTCAACGAGGGCGAGATCGACCCCGGCAAGCTGGTGCCGGTTTTGAACTATGACGGCTCGCCGATCACCGCGCGGTTCATCGCCGGCCAGATCGGCCAGCTGATGGCCCTGGGCCGGATCGAGGCGGCGCAATGACCTACATCCTGAAACCCCAGCTGCATCACCCGAAGCTGGCGGAAAACCGCCTGGGCTTCACCCGGCGGGACTACGAAGGCTCGGTCTCCACGCTGTGCGCCGGGTGTGGTCATGACTCGATCTCGGCGGCGATCATCCAGGCGGCCTTCGAGCTGGAGCTGCCGCCGCACCGCATCGCCAAGCTTTCGGGCATCGGTTGCTCGTCGAAGACGCCGGACTATTTTCTGGGCGCCAGTCACGGCTTCAACACCGTGCACGGCCGCATGCCCTCGGTGCTGACCGGCGCCAATCTGGCCAACAAAGATCTGATATATTTGGGGGTTTCCGGCGACGGCGATACCGCTTCGATCGGCCTGGGTCAGTTCGCCCACGCCGTGCGGCGCGGCGTCAACATGCTCTATATCGTCGAGAACAACGGGGTCTATGGCCTGACCAAGGGCCAGTTCTCGGCGACTTCGGACAAGGGTTCGAAGTCCAAGCGCGGGGTGGTCAACCACGACGCCGGGATCGACCTGGTCGGCATGGCCCTGCAGCTGGGCGCGACTTTTGTCGGGCGCTCGTTCTCCGGCGACAAGGACCAGCTGGTGCCGCTGATCAAGGCCGGGCTGGCGCACAAGGGGGCGGCGTTCATCGACGTCATTTCCCCTTGCGTGCAGTTCAACAACCACACCGGTTCGACCAAGAGCTTCGACTATGTGCGCGAGCACAACGAGGCGGTGAACCGGTTGGACATGATCCCGCACCGGGCGGAGATCTCGGTGGCCTATCCGCCGGGCACGACGGTGAAGGTGTCGCAGCACGACGGCTCGGTGCTGTCGCTGCACAAGATCGCCGAGCTCTATAACCCCGGCAACCGCGCCCAGGCGCTGGGCTACCTCCAGGCCCGTCAGGCGCGGGGCCAGATCGTCACAGGGCTGCTCTATGTGGATCCCGACGCCGGCGACCTGCACGACAGCCTGGAGACGGTGGACGTTCCCCTGAACGCGCTGGGCGAGGCTGAACTGGTCCCCGGCTCGGCGGCGCTGGCGAAACTGAATGCGGCCTTGAGGTAGGACGCTTCCCACCCAGGTCAGGTCGCGCCAACCCTAGCCCCGCCGGCGCTTTGCCTGGGCTTCCATGACGATCTGCGCCTGAGTCTTGGGCAGGTCGCTGAGTTTCAGCCTGCCGTCGCCATTCACATTCAGCCGCTGGAAACGGCGGTCGGCGGCGGCGAGGAACTCGACCAGGGTGATGCGGCCGTTGAGGTCGGCGTCGGCGGCGGTGACCGGCTCGGACTCGGTAAGCAGGTTGTAGGGCGCCGCGCCTTGCAGCGGGCGGGCCCTGGGGCGGCTGGGCTCCTTTGCCGTGCCCACAGGACCGCTGGGACCTGTCTGCACGAAGATCAGGCCCGCAATCTCTCCGAAGCGCTCGATGTGCAAGGCGTCGGGGATCATTTTCGTCTCGTAAAGGTGGATTTCCGTGCCGTCGAGGTAGCCATTGTGATCGCGGTCCAGCACGTCGAAGAAGCCGCGGGCGTCGGTGCGGAACTCGGCCAGGTCGATGGCCCCGTCGTGGTTGGCGTCCGTCTGGTTGAACCAGAAGACCACGGGGTAGGGCTCGTCGGCGCGGCCCCGGAACGGCTCACCGCAGGGGCTGATAAACAGGGTGGTGAAGCCCTCGATTCCGCCAGCCTGCTGCGCCTGGGCGGCGGCCGCGAGCGCGGTTGCGATCGTCGACACGAGAAGCCAGGTCCGGAGTACGGGCGGCCTCATGCCTTTGCCAGTTCGCCGATCACGAAGGCGTCCTCCTCGGCGCGCACAAGACCTTCCAGCACCTCGGCCAGATCGCCCGGGCTGACCACCAGCATCAGCCCGATCCCGCAGTTAAAGGTGCGGCGCATTTCATGGTCGGAGACGCCGCCAACCGCCTGCAGCCAGCCGAACACCGGGGGCGGGACCCAGGCGTCCCAGTCAAGACGGGCGACAAGGCCGTCGGCGATGGCCCGCGGCGGGTTCTCGATCAGCCCGCCGCCGGTGATGTGCGCCAGCCCGGAAATCCGCCCGGCCTTCAGATGCGGCAGCACGGTTTTCACATAGATGCGCGTGGGGGCCAGCAGGGCCTTGGCCAGGGTCTCACCGTCCGCGAACGGCGCGGGCGCGTCCCAGGCCACGCCCGAGCGCTCGACGATCCGGCGGATCAGCGAGTAGCCGTTGGAATGCGGTCCCGACGAGCCCAGGCCCAGCAGAATGTCGCCCGGCCTCTGGTCGCCCATCCGGGGCAGCACCTTGTCGCGGTCGACGGCGCCGACGCAGAAGCCCGCCATGTCGTAGTCGCCGGCGGCGTACATTCCCGGCATCTCGGCCGTCTCGCCGCCGACGAGCGCGCAGCCAGCCTGACGGCAGCCTTCGGCGATGCCGGCGACAACGGTGGCCGCAGCCTCGACATCGAGCTTGCCGGTGGCGAAATAGTCCAGGAACATCAGCGGTTCGGCGCCCTGCGCCAAAAGGTCGTTCACGCACATGGCCACCAGGTCGATGCCGACGGTGTCGTGGTTACCGGTCTCGATGGCGACCTTCAGCTTGGTGCCCACGCCATCGGTGGTGGTGACCAGCAGCGGATCATCGTAGCCGGCGGCCCTGAGGTCGAACAGCGCGCCAAATCCGCCCAGGGACGGCTCCGCGCCAGGCCGCCGGGTGGATTTCGCCAGAGGCTTGATGCGCTCGACCAAGGCTGCG
>JANXXA010000279.1 GCA_025350885.1 Phenylobacterium sp. | reverse complement strand
GCCAAGGCCCGCGCCGGCGACGCGGCGGCCAGGCTGCGCCGGGTCTCGACCCTGGCCGCCAAGGGCTATCAGTCCAAGGCCGCCCTCGACGACTCCAGGGCGGCGTCGCAAGCCGCCGAAGCTCAGGTCAGGGCCGCCAGGAAGCAACGCGACGCCGCCGCGCTAGGGGGTCGGGAAGACCAGATCCGCGCCGCCGACGCCAGGGTCGGCGAGGCCGAGGCCGGGCTCGCCAGCGCCGCCGCGCGGCTCTCCGACGTGGCGCCCACGGCGCCGGGCGCCGCACGGGTGGAGCAGGTGTTTTTTCAGCAGGGCGAATGGGCGCCGGCCAACCAGCCGATCCTCTCTCTGCTGCCCGATGCGCGGATCAAGCTGCGGTTCTTCGCGCCGCAGGCGTTGCTTTCGGCCTACCGCGTCGGCGGTGTAGTGCGGTTTTCCTGCGACGGCTGCGCCAAGGGCATGACGGCGACGATCGCCTACATCTCGCCCCGGCCGGAATTCACCCCGCCGGTGATCTACAGCCGCGAGGCCCGCGACCGGCTGGTCTACCTGATCGAGGCCCGGCCCTCCGCCCGGCTCAACCCCGGCCAGCCGGTGGATGTCGAACCTCTGGGGGAGCGGCCCCGGTGACCCTGGCCATCGACGTGGCCGGGCTGAACAAGAGCTTTGCCGGCAAGCACGTCGTGCAGGACCTGTCGATCCAGGTCGAAGAGGGCCGGATCTGCGGGTTCCTGGGCCCCAACGGTTCGGGCAAGACCACGACGTTGCGGATGCTCTGCGGCCTGCTGACGCCCGACAGCGGCTCGGGGACCTGTCTGGGCTACGACATCCTCGCCCAGTCCGCCGCGATCAAGGTCCGGACCGGCTATATGACCCAGCGGTTCTCGCTCTATGAGGACCTGACGCTGGCGGAAAACCTGCAGTTCACCGCCCGCGTCTATGGCCTGGACCGCCGGGCCGAGCGGGTGGACGAGGCGCTGGCGCGGCTGGGCCTGACCGATCGCCGCGACCAGCTGGCGGGCGAGCTTTCCGGCGGTTGGAAACAGCGGCTGGCGCTGGCCTCGGCGACGCTGCACGAGCCGAAGCTGCTGCTGCTCGATGAGCCCACCGCCGGCGTCGATCCCAAGGCGCGGCGCGATTTCTGGGACGAGATCCATGTGCTCGCCGCCCGGGGCCTGACCGTGCTGGTCTCCACCCACTACATGGACGAGGCCGAGCGGTGCCACGAGATCGCCTACATCAGCGACGGCCGGCTGATCGCCCGGGGGACGGCGCAGGCCGTGGTCGACGGCTCGCATCTGGTTACCTTCCACGGCGAGGGTCCGGACGTCGGCAGAGTGGCGCAGGCGCTGGCCGGGCAGCCGGGGGTCGAGACCGTCGCCCCCTTCGGAGCCGCGGTGCACGTGAGCGGGACCGACCGCGGCGCACTCGAGGCGGCCCTCGCGCCCTGGCGAAAAGCCCCGTTCACCTGGCGTGAGGTCGATCCCACGCTTGAGGACGTGTTCATCCAGCTGATGGGCCGGGCGCAGGACAACGTCGCATGAGCGGATTCTCCGCCGACCGCGTCGCCGCGGTGATGATCAAGGAGTTCAAGCAGCTGACCCGCGACCGGCTGACCTACGCCATGATGCTGGTGCTGCCTGTCGTGCAGCTGCTCTTGTTCGGCTATGCGATCAACACCGAGCCGCGCCACCTGCCGACGGCGGTGTTGGTGCAGGAAGACAGCGTCTTCGCCCGCTCGATCCTCGGCGCCATGACCCGCAGCGGCTATTTCGAACTGACCGCGCAAGCCCGATCGCCGGCCGAACTTGACCAGATGATCCGTCAGGGCCGGGTGCAGTTCGCGGTGACCATCCCGGGCGATTTCACCCGCCGTGTCGCGCGCGGCGACCATCCCCAGATCCTGGTGGAAGCCGACGCCACCGATCCGTCAGCCACTGGCGGGGCGGTGGCGGCGCTGGCTGCCCTGCCCACCCAGGCCCTGGCGCACGACCTGAAGGGCGCGATGGCGCCGCGCGGCCAGGGCGCCCCGCCGTTCGAGGTGGTGGTCCACGCCCGCTACAATCCCGAGGCCATCACCGCCTACAACATCGTGCCGGGCCTGCTCGGCGTCATCCTGTCGATGACCCTGGTGATGATGACCGCGCTCAGCGTCACCCGCGAGACCGAACGCGGGACCATGGAAAGCCTGCTTGCCACCCCGGTCGAGCCGCTCGAGGTGATGGCCGGCAAGCTCGCGCCCTATGTGGCGATCGGCGTCGTGCAGACGGTGATCATCCTGATCTTCGCGCGGCTGTTGTTCGGGGTGCCGATGGAGGGGGGCTGGGCCGGCCTGTCGCTGGGCGTCGGCCTGTTCATCATCGGCTCGCTGGCGCTGGGGTTCCTGATCTCGACGGCGGCGCGCTCACAGCTGCAGGCCATGCAGATGAGCGTCTTCTATATCTTCCCCTCGATCCTGCTGTCGGGGTTCATGTTCCCGTTCCGCGGCATGCCGGCCTGGGCGCGGGTGCTGGGCGAAGCGCTCCCGGTGACCCGCTTTCTGCGGGTGGTGCGCGGCGCCCTGCTGAAAGGCCAGGGCCTCGGCGACATGTGGCGCGAACTCGCCGCCCTGCTGGCCTTCGTCTGCGTGGTCACCGTCCTGGCGATGGCGCGCTATCGGCGGACCCTGGATTAGCTCTTGGGGGATTCGGAGCACTGGGAGTCGCTGAGGCGTGTGCATCCTTGACGGGTGGCACATTTTATGGTGCAATGGCACTATTGATAGTGCATGACTAGCGACCGCGAAGAGACCCCGAAAATCCCACTCGTCTTCTTCAAATCACGGAACGGCGCCGAGCCGGTTCGCGATTGGTTGAAGGCGATGGATCGTGACGACCGGCTGGAGATCGGTGGCGACTTGCAGCGTGTCCAATATCGCTGGCCCGTTGGAATGCCACTCTGCCGCGCGTTGAAGGGCGGGCTCTGGGAAGTGCGCACCAGCCTAGCAAGCAAGAAGATTTCTCGGGTGCTCATCTGCTTCCATGACGGAGTGCTCTTCGCCCTTCATGGATTCATCAAGAAAACTCAGAAGACGCCCGACGAGGATCTGGCGGTTGCACGCAAGCGTATGAAGGAGGTCGAAAATGACAAATAGGCACATGGGCTCGGGGATCGACGACCTTCTGAGAGAGGATGGCGTGCTCGAAGAATTTCAAGCCCGCGCCGTCAAAGAGGTCATCGCCTGGCAACTCGACCAGACGATGAAGGACCAGCATCTGAGCAAGCGAAAGCTAGCGGTGATGATGCACACCAGCCGCACGCAAGTTGACCGCGTGCTCGATCCGAAGGACGGGAACGTCACCCTCGAAACGCTGCAGCGCGCCGCTGCCGTTCTTGGTCGTAAGGTGCAAATCGAACTGATTTGATCCCGCGCGAACCGCGAGGCGACAGGAAGAAGCAATGTCCGAGGGCTCGGACCCGAAGAAGTGGGTGACCCGCGGCGTCTTCTGGCGCGAGTTTGCCGTGGGCGACGCTATTGGTCGCCCTCTCGCCGAATCTGCCTATCGGACGCCGCATTTTCCCGAGGGGATCACCGCAACGGACTTACGACTGGCCGATGCGACGAAGCAGCGAGCGACGCTCGCGTTCTGGTTCCTCTGCAACCTCAAACCCTATGACCTGACCGGCGGGCACTATTTCTCCTTCGGCGTTCCAGGTCGTGGATTTGGCGAAGCCCCGTGGGCGCCAACGCCCGTTGTTGCGGCTGCTCCCATCGACGCAGAGTTCAGTGAGATCGTCGACGACGAGCAACGAAGTGCCGTCGCCAAAATGTTTCCCGGCGAATGGATGTGGATAGAGCCACCCTCACAGCCAGGAGCGACCTCACCGCAGGAGCTGAGGTCGGCCGGCGATCTTCAGGCGGAATTGCTCACGCGGCTCGATCAACTCGCCGACGACCTGCGCCGGCTCGTGCCCGATCACGGCGGGATGGGCCACAATCTGCCTCCCGACGAACTACCGGTGACGCTGGAGGAGCAGGCGGCTGGTCTGACAGCCATCGAGCGCACGCTAACGGCTGTAGCTTCCGGCGATGCAAGAGATGCTGAATCGCGCTGGTCGGACGTTCGCCCGTACCTTGAAGGGGTCCGAAGCTGGCTCGCGGCGAGACTTAACGATCTTGCCATCGAAGGTTTCAAATCGGTCGGCAAGAAGCTCGGCACTTTGACCGTCATGGCGCTTGCCGCTCAACTTGAGCACAACAGCCACGTCATCCAGCAATTGCTGACCGCACTCGCCAAACTTCACTAGGGTCTGGATCCACCAATGGGTCCAGACCCTAGCTCTTGGGGGCGACCGGCTTGCGCGCCACCAGCGGCGCACCCCAGATGCCGGCCAGGATCAGCAGCGCGCCCAGGGGCACCGTGGCGTCGACGAACCAGGGATCGAACCGCGAGGGCGCCGGCGTCAGGCCAAAGCCCAGGAACTGCAGCGAATACCACTGCACCAGGACAAAGCCGGTCGACCAGTTGGCGTGGAAGGTGAACAGCCCGAGGAACGCCATCAGGCCCCACAGCCACTTGCGCTCCAGCCCGGGCGTGCGGATGACCTTGACCAGCGCGGCCAGCATCAGTAGCGGCGAGGCGATCGCCAGCGCCAGGAAGATGCCCTGAACCACCGACTTGTTGGCCAGCGTCAGGCGGTTGACCGCCAGCTCGCGTTCGGTGGCCACCTCGAGATTGAAGCCCTTGACCTGCCAGACGTGCGCGCCGGCGGGCTCGTAGAGCTGGGTGCGGAACAGCGCCGCGCGGTCGGGATAATCGTACTCGATGCTGAGCGACGCATAGCGCCCATGACCCTTCACCTCGGCGACGGTGGAGCTGACCACCTTTGAACCGATCGGCTCGCCGGCGGGCACGAAGGTGCGCAGCTTGGAAAACTGCGCCGCCGTGGCCGGGCTGATCATTCCCGGGTGGATCCGCGCCGCCAGCGCCGTGTCCTGGCCGGAGCGCAGTTCGTCGTAGACCGCGCGGGTGATGGCCACGGCGTTCTTATCGGGCGTGATGGCCTGACAGGCCGATACCAGGACGGCCAACAAGATGACCCATGCCGCACGACGCATCCGCTAACCCCCGTTAAGCCTGGGGGCATAGAACCGCGTTGCGGGCGCCAAGAGAAGTGGCAAGTTTGAGATAGGCCCCGCAGCGCTTGCCCGACTCTGCGCCGCACCCCAGATTAGGCCGATGAGCGACCGCCCCTCGGGCGTGGCTCCGCCTCGGCTCGTGGCGGTGCTGGGCCCCACCAACACCGGCAAGACGCACCTGGCGGTGGAGCGGATGCTGGGCCACGCGTCGGGCATGATCGGCCTGCCGCTGCGCCTGCTGGCGCGCGAGATCTACGACCGCATCGTCAGGCTGCGAGGGGCACGCGCCGTGGCGTTGATTACCGGCGAAGAGAAGATCGTCCCGCCGCGCGCCACCTATTTCGTCTGCACCGTCGAGGCCATGCCGCTGTCGCGCGAGGTCGAGTTCCTGGCGATCGACGAGATCCAGCTCTGCGCCGACCCCGAGCGCGGCCATGTGTTCACCCACCGCCTGCTGCACGCGCGTGGCACGGCCGAGACCATGCTGCTGGGCGCGGGGACGATGGCGCCGCTGGTGCGCCGGCTCCTGCCTCACGCCGAGATCGTCACCCGCGAACGGTTCAGCGCCCTGACCTACGCCGGGCCGAAAAAGCTCACCCGCCTGCCCCGGCGGTCGGCGATCGTCGCCTTCAGCGCCGACCAGGTCTACGCCATCGCCGAGCTGATCCGTCGCCAGCACGGCGGCGCCGCGGTGGTGATGGGATCCTTGAGCCCACGCACTCGCAACGCCCAGGTCGCCCTCTATCAGTCGGGCGAGGTGGATTTCCTGGTGGCCACCGACGCCATCGGCATGGGCCTGAACATGGACGTCGATCATGTGGCC
The DNA here is from genome assembly GCA_025350885.1 of Phenylobacterium sp. GTDB lineage: Bacteria > Pseudomonadota > Alphaproteobacteria > Caulobacterales > Caulobacteraceae > Phenylobacterium. The sequence goes on along the minus strand of JANXXA010000279.1, from coordinate 436 downwards.
TTCGCCGGCCTGCGCAAGTTCGACGGCAGGCGGTCGCGGTTCCTGCACCCCCAGGAGGTGGGACAGATCGCCGGGCGGGCCGGCCGCTACCAGCGCGACGGAACCTTCGGGGTCACCGGCGAGGCCGAGGACATGGACGAGGACCTGGTCAGCGCGGTGGAGAATCACCGCTTCGAGGCAATGACCGCCGCGGAGTGGCGCAACGCCAACCTGGATTTCGACTCCCTGGCCGATCTGTTGCGCTCGCTGGGCGCGCCGCCGCCGCGCGAGGGGCTGAAGGCGTCCGAGGAAGCTCTGGACGAGAAGACCCTGCGGCTGCTGGCCGCCGACGAAGAGATCGCCGCCCGCTGCCGCGACCGCTCGGCGCTGTTTCGGCTGTGGGACACGTGCCAGACGCCGGACTTCCGCAAGACCACCCAGGAGGACCATGTCCGCC
>JANXXA010000224.1 GCA_025350885.1 Phenylobacterium sp. | reverse complement strand
GTTCAGCGCCCCCTGCTCGCCGTGCAGGATCGAGGAGAAGGTTCTGAGCGTCGAGGCGTTGGAAAAGGCGATACGCGCCTTCTCGGTCTTGAGGTGGTCGCGCACATAGTCCAGCTGCAGCGCCCCGACGAACTTCTCCGGCAGGATCATGGTGTTTTCCATGTCGAACGCCTCGGAAAAGTCGATGTACCGGGCGTCCAGCGGATCCCAGAAGTGGTCGTGGGTCGCCGAGATTATCTTGTCGAACGCCGTCGAGCGGGCATTGTAGCGGTCGAGTTCCAGCATCGATTCGAAGTCGTCCGGCGCGACGGCGTCGTAGATGATGTCCTTGGTGATGTTGCCGTCGGCTGCCATGGGGTCGTTCCTCAAAGCGCTGGGCGTTGGCCGCCCAGGTCGCGATCAACCACTACCCTCTCACTCAAACCTTTCCGGGTCAATAAAAGTGACGCACGCGTCACCTTTACATCTGCATTTCTGACGGACGGCCCGACAGGCTGCCGATAATCCGCGCAGGATGCGATCAGTTCGCGCTCGCCTCTATCGCCTCGATCTGGGCGTCCGACAGGCCCATGTGGTGGCCGATCTCGTGGACCAAGACGTGGGCGACCAGTTCCTCCAGCGTCACCTCGCCGTGCTCGGCCCATTCGTCGAGGATCGGGCGGCGGTAGAGAAACACCATCGAGGGCTGGGCGGCCGGCCCGAAATCCGAGCGATGGCCGATGTGGACGCCCTGATAGAGCCCGGTCAGGCCGAACGGGTCCTCGATGCCCAGATCATCCAGCACCTCGGCTGACGGGAAATCTTCGACCCGAAAGATCACCTCGCCGGCCAGCGTGCGAAAGGCCTCCGGCAGGGCCAGGAACGCCGCCTGAGCCAGGGCCGCCAGGTCGTCGAGCGACGGCGCTCTGCCGATAGAGGGCGGCTCACTCATCGGGCATGACGATGTGCGGAGCGTCCGGCGGGCGCACTTCGAAGAGGCCGATGTCCAGCGGCTGCTGCGGCTCCACCGGCCGCAGCGGCTGGGTCGTCAGCGCCCGTAGGGCGGCGGTGTCCAGCGGCTGGCGCGTGCGCCGCGCCTTGCGGGCCTGCGGCGTTTCGATGGGCCGCTGCGCCGTCGCGACCCGCCAGTAGGAGACCATCAGTCGCCAGGCGGTGCGCGGCGGCTCGCCCTTGGGCAGGGGCCATCGCCGGCCGTCGGCGAAGCTCGGCTCCGCCCGCGCCGCCGTCTGGCCCGGCAGCATCTGTTCGACAAGCCGTCGCCAGGGTTCGTCGAGCAGGCCGCCATAGGCCGCCGCGGCCGCCGCGCGGGTGGCGAAGGCCGGACCGGTGGCATCGGTGGTGAACACCACCGGTTCGCCCGCCAGCGCGGTTGCTTCACGCTCACGCGTCGCGTGGCCCATAGCGCGCGCCAGCGCCTGTTCGGCATTGCCGGCAACGGGATAGACGATCGCGGTCATGGCGCCTCGGGTTGGATCTGCGATCATCCGCCAACTTAGCGCACCTTTGGACCTGCGGCAGCCGCCGGTGCGGCCTAGTCTGTTGGCGAGCTGATTCGAAACGGGGCCAAGAGCCAAGGATGAGCGCCCACCAACTGATCCTGGCCGCGGCGGCGGGCGCGGTTTCGCTGGCGATCTGCGCCGTGCTCTGGGCCCTCGCCCAACGACGGCGGGCGCAGGATCGGGTCGCGGCGCTGAGCGCCCGGCTGGCGGTCGCCGAAGCCAGCGCCGAGACCGCGCAGGCCTCCGCCGAAGCGTTTGATTCCGCCCTCCTGGCGGTGGAGGACGGCCACGCGCTGCTGGCGTCGGGCGAGGAGTCCCTGGCCGTCTGCGCCGAAGCGCTGGGGCTGGCCGCGCCGGAGCCGCAGGCCATCATCAACGCTCTGATGCGCGCCGACCCCGACCATGCCCGGCGTCTGCGCGCCCTGTTCGAGCGCGGCGAAGCCTGCGCCTTCGAGGTACAGGGTGATGGCGGGCTGGTGGCCGTTGAGGGACGTGCGGCCGGCGCCATCGCCTGGCTGCGACTGTCGGCGGCAGTCGGCGAAGACACCGCCCTGCCGACCGCACCGCATTTCGCGGCCTTCCTCGACGCCCGGCCGACGCCCGCCTGGATCGCCGCAGCGGACGGATCGCCGGTCTGGGTCAATACCGCCTGGCTGCGGGCGGCCGACGCCACCAGCCTCGACGAGGCCGCCGCCCGGGGCGCGGCCTTCGACAGGTCCGCCGATGCGCTGGCCAGCGAGGCCGCCAATCTCGGCCAGCGTCGCGAGAGCGTCCGCTGGTCCACGGTGTCGGGCAAGCGCCGCGCCTTCCACATCACCGCCCAGCCCCTGGAAGGCGGCGGGGTCGGGGTCTGGACCGAGGATGTCAGCGAACATGAGGACCTGCGGGAACTGCTCAAGCGCAGCGTGGAGGCCCACGACGAGACCCTGAACCACATCGCCGACGCCGTGGCGATCTTCTCCCAGGCCAAGCGTCTGCACTTCCACAACACCGCCTTCGCCGAACTCTGGGGGCTGGAGCCGGCCTGGCTCGCCGACCAGCCCAGCCATTCCGAAGTGCTGGACCGCCTGCGTCAGCGCCGCCGCCTGCCGGAGACCGCCGACTACGGCAAGTGGAAGGCCGCCGAACTCGGTCGTTACGAACAGCTGGCCGCCGGTCCCGACGAGATGTGGAGCGTCCCCGAAGGCCGCACGCTGAAGGTTGTGCGCCAGCCGCATCCGATGGGCGGCATGCTGCTGCTGTTTTCCGACATCACCGACGAGCTGAAGCTGAAGAGCCAGTACAACGCCCTGATCCAGGTCCAGCAGGCGACCCTCGACAAGCTCTCCGACGCGGTCACCGTGTTCGGCTCCGACGGGCGGTTGCGGCTGCACAACGAGGCTTTCGCCCGCTTCTGGAACGTCACGCCCGAGCGGGTCGAAGCGGCAGGCGACTTTGAAGGCGTGGTCGATCTGTGCATCCCCAAACTGCACGACAAAAGCTTCTGGGCCGAACTGAAGGGCCGCGTCGCCGATCCCGATCCCCAGGCGCGCGCGCCGACCACCGGCGAGGTCAAGACTTCGGACAGTCGCATCGTGGTCTATCAATCCAGGCCGCTGCCGGACGGCGCGACGCTGATCGCCTTCACCGACGTCACCGACGCCCGCAAGCTCGAGGGCGCGCTGGCGGCCAAGGAGCAGGCTCTGGCCGACGCCGAGCGGCTGAAACGCGACTTCGTCGGCAACGTCTCCTACGAACTGCGCACCCCGCTGACCACCATCATCGGCTACGCCGAGCTGCTGGAGCACTCCGGCGAGGGCCTGTCCGAGCGCGGTCGCGGGCATGCCGCCGCCGTCAAGTCGGCCGCGACCCAGCTCGCGCGGTCGATCGAGAACGTGCTCGACATGGCTCAGATCGACGCCGAGGAGATGGCGCTGGACCTGGAGGACGTCCGGGTCGCGGACTTGCTGAGCGCCCAGGCGCGACGCTGGGCGCCGCAGGCCCTGGCGGCCGGCGTCAGCATCGTGGTGCAGCCCGCCCAGGACCTCGGCTTCATCCGCGGCGACGCCCGCCGACTGGCGCAGATTCTTGAGCACCTGATGGAAAACGCTCTGGGCCAGACGCCGTCGGGGGGCGTCGTCACCCTGGCTGCGAAGAAGGCCCTGGGCGAGATCCAGCTGCAGGTCTCCGACACCGGCCGCGGCATCCCCTTCCATGTCCAGGCGCACATCTTCGACCGCTTCATCGGCCGCGAGCGCGGCGGGCCGGGACTTGGCCTGGCGCTGGTCAAGTCGCTGACCGAACTGCATGGGGGCTGGGTCGCCCTGGAGAGTGAACCCGGCGCCGGCGCCACGTTCACCTGCCACCTGCCCGAGGAAGCGCAGGGGTCGGCCGCGCAGCCTGAGCTGGGCCTGCGGGCCTGACGGCGCGGCTTTCCCAGGCTCTTGGGGGTAACGACGCTTGAGAAACGACCCGCGAGGCCCTACCTTGTCCGGTGGCGGGTCTGCTGCGGCCCTCGTCGAAGGCGACATATTCCAGCGACCTTAATTCACTCATAGGGAGCTGTCCCTGGCCGGGATCGTGGTCCCGGGCACACGGCGCCCACCTGGTCTACCAGGTCGAGGGAATGAAACAGTCCTTCACGGTTCTCACGGCGCCGCCACC
>JANXXA010000213.1 GCA_025350885.1 Phenylobacterium sp. | reverse complement strand
TAGGACGGCGGCGAACCGCCCGCCTCGCCGAAGCCCACGCCCATCCGGTAGAGCAGGATCTGCACAAACCCCTGGGCGGTGCCACACAGCGCGGTGAACAGGCTCCAGATCGCGCAGGCCAGGGCGATAATCCACTTTCGGCTCACCCGGTCAGCCAGATAGGCCACGCCGACCCCGCAGGTGGTGTAGAGCAACGCGAACGAGGTGCCCCCCAACAGCCCGAACTGGGTCTTCGTCAGGTGCAGCTCAGCCGAGATCTGCTTGCCGAGAATCGAGATGATCTGGCGATCCAGGAAGTTCAGCGTGTAGACCACCGCCAGGAACCCGACCACGAAATAGCTGTAGCCGGCGCCCGCCCTGGGCTCGCTTGTCGTTGCCGCGGTCATCTGTTCCCCGATCCTTGGACGTCTCGCCCGATTTTTTGGGGTCGAGCATCCGGTGCGTTTCCCTTGCCGGCATGTTGCACAGGCCCGCATCGTCCGCCAAGCGCCCAGCGGTGACGACGCCGCAACATGGGCTGCGCCACATCCGCTGTGGACGCACATAGAATTCCTGGGGCGCTGTCGCCTTGCCGCGATGGTCCGGCGTCTCTAAGTCACGCCCGGCCGGCCCAGCCGTTGCGGGCCTTCCAATCGGGCGGCTTTTTCGAACTTTGTTGTAAGGTCCGCTGATGGACGCTCGCATCGCGCCTGATCCCGCAGCCATGAAACCCGCGCCCATGCTGACCCACCTGCAACGCCTGGAGGCCGAGAGCATCCACATCTTCCGCGAGGTCGTGGCGGAGTGTGAAAATCCGGTGATGCTCTATTCCATCGGCAAGGATTCCGCAGTGATGCTGCGCCTGGCCCAGAAGGCGTTCTATCCGTCCAAGCCGCCGTTCCCGCTGCTCCACGTCGACACCACCTGGAAGTTCCGCGCCATGTACGAGATGCGTGAGCGGACGGCGCGCGAGAGCGGCATGGAGCTGATCGTCCACCAGAATCCGGAGGCCCGGGCGCGCGGGATCAACCCCTTCGACCACGGCGCGCTGCACACCGACATGTGGAAGACCGAGGGGCTGAAACAGGCCATCGACCAGCACGGCTTCGACGCGGCGTTCGGCGGCGGCCGGCGCGATGAGGAGAAATCCCGCGCCAAGGAACGGATCCTCAGCTTCCGCTCGGCCCAGCACCGCTGGGATCCAAAGCTGCAGCGCCCGGAGCTGTGGAAGCTCTACAACACCCGCAAAGGGCCGGGCGAGAGCTTCCGGGCCTTTCCGATCTCCAACTGGACCGAGCTCGACATCTGGCAATACATCTACCTGGAGGACATCCCCATCGTACCGCTCTACTTCGCTGGCGTGCGTCCAGTGGTGGAGCGGGACGGCAATCTGATCATGGTCGATGACGAGCGCATGCGGCTCCTGCCCGGCGAAATCCCCCAGATGCGCTCGATCCGCTTCCGCACCCAGGGCGACTATCCGTTGACCGGCGCCATCGAGTCGACCGCGACCACCCTGCCGCAGATCATCCAGGAAATGCTGCTGGCCACCACCTCGGAGCGCCAGGGCCGGGTGATCGACCACGACCAGGCCGCCTCGATGGAGAAGAAGAAGCAGGAGGGCTATTTCTGATGGGGGCCGCAACCACGCTGCCAGCGGCAGACCCCCTCCACCGCTTCGCGGTCCCCCTCCCCCGACGGGTGAGGAGAACAGTTGATCGGGACGTCGATTCTCCTCCCCCGTCGGGGGAGGGGGACCATGCGCAGCATGGTGGAGGGGGCTTCTGATGGCGCCCGCGTATGAGATGAACGTCTCCGACCTGATCGCCCAGGACATCGAGGCCTATCTCCACGCCCACCAGCACAAAAGCCTGCTGCGGTTCCTCACCTGCGGCTCGGTTGACGATGGCAAGTCGACGCTGATCGGCCGCCTGCTCTACGACTCAAAGATGATCTTCGAGGACCAGTTGGCGGCGCTGGAGGCAGACTCCAAGCGGGTCGGCACCCAGGGCGGGGAGATCGACTTCGCCCTTCTGGTTGACGGACTGGCCGCCGAGCGCGAGCAGGGCATCACCATCGACGTCGCCTACCGGTTCTTCTCGACCGACAAGCGCAAGTTCATCGTCGCCGACACCCCGGGACACGAACAATATACCCGCAACATGGTCACCGGCGCCTCGACCGCCGACGCTGCGGTGATCCTGATCGACGCGCGCAAGGGCGTACTGACCCAGACCCGGCGGCACAGCTATCTGGTCAGGCTGCTGGGCATCCGGCACATCGTGCTGGCGGTCAACAAGATGGATCTGGTCGACTGGAGCCAGGCCCGGTTCGATGAAATCGTCAGCCAATACCGCGGCTTTGCCGAGCAGATCGGCCTGCGCGATTTCACCGCCATTCCGATGTCGGCGCTGCGCGGCCAGAACATCACCGAGCCCAGCGCGCTTGCGCCCTGGTACGCCGGCCCGCCGCTGCTGCGCTGGCTGGAGGAGGCGCCGGTGGAGGACGACCTGCGCGGCCAGCCGTTCCGCCTGCCCGTCCAGTGGGTCAACCGGCCCAACCTCGATTTCCGCGGCTTTTCCGGAATGATCGCGTCCGGCGTCATCCGCCCCGGCGACAGGATCAAGGCGCTGCCTTCAGGCCGGGAGACCAGGGTCGAACGCATCGTCACCCTGGGCGGCGACTTGCCGCAGGCCGCCGCCGGTCAGTCGGTGACCCTGACCCTGGCCGACGAGATCGACATCAGTCGTGGCGACGTGCTGGCCGCCACCGCCAGTCCGCCAGCGGTCGCCGACCAGTTCGAGGCGACACTGGTGTGGTTCGACGAAGAGGCGATGCTGCCGGGCCGTCCCTATCTGATGAAGCTCGGCGCCCGCACTGTCGCCGCGCAGG
>JANXXA010000180.1 GCA_025350885.1 Phenylobacterium sp. | reverse complement strand
GCGACGAGGCTGGCGGCGCCCACCGCCAGAAGCAAGCCTGCGACACGTCGCCCTGGCAGCCGGCCACAGGACCATGCCCAGCCCAGCCAAAGCCCCGCGGCAAACTCCAGCAGGATGGGATCGGTGTAGGTCGACCAGATCGCATTGCGCGGGTCTCCGAACGGCCGGATCAACACCAGCGCGACCAGCGCGGCCGTAACGATCCAGGCCCGCCACCGCGTCCGCGCCAGCAGGGCGACCGCGAACAGCAGGTAGAAGAAAACCTCGTAGTTCAGGGTCCAGCCGGGGACGATCAGCGGTGCGATCAGACCGGTCGCGTCACGATGGGGGATGAACAGCAGTGACTGGGCGACGTGGTCAAGTGTCGGCCGCATCGCTGGGAAGGCGCGTGGCGCGAGGAGGGCCCCGGCCGCCGTACCAAGGGTGATCAGCCAATATAGGGGGACGATGCGCTGCGCCCGGCGAACCAAGAACTGTCGTGGCCCTGACGTTCCGCGGCAGGTGACCACCCACATGATGAAGCCGGAGATGACAAAGAACACATCGACACCGGACGCCCCTACGCCAAAGGCGTCGCCCGCGCGGCTTGCGGCGTGGAAGACCAGTACGCCGAAGGCCGCCAGGCCACGCAGGAACTGGATGGACCGAAGCTCTGCCGCGCGGGCGGGTATCTCCCCGAGGGGTCGAGATTCCGCAGCGGATGTGTCTCGCATCGAAATCAACGCCCTTGCGCACGGCTTCAGCGCCGGGTGCGGAACGGCTGGACTGTGCGTTTGGTTCTCGTATCAGCGCTGAAGCTCGGGAGCCCGCATGAAGATCGCCTATTTCGTCCATGACCTGACGGATCCGGCGGTGGAGCGCAGAGTGCGCATGCTGAACGCCGGCGGCGCCGACGTGGTGGTCCTCGGCTTTCGGAGGGCGCAGGCGGGACCGGCGACGATCAACGGCGCGCCGGTGGTCGATCTGGGACGCACCTATGACGGCCGGCTGGGCCACCGCGCGCTGGCCAGCCTGTTCGCCGCGCTAGGCGCTCGGCGGCTGCGGGCCGTGCTGGCCGATGCGGAGGTGATCCTCGCCAGGTCACTTGAGATGCTGGTCGTCGCCCAAGCCGCACGCACGCTCTGCGCCCTTCGCGCCGGGCTGATATACGAGTGCCTCGACATTCACCGCGCCATGCTGGGGGAGTCCCTCGCGAGCCGCCTGCTGCGGGCCCTGGAACGAGGGCTGATGCGGCGATGCCGGCTTCTGGTGGTGAGTTCGCCGGCTTTCCTCGACGCCTACTTCCGCCCCCGCCAAGGCCTTGGCGGCGCTCTGCCGCTGTCGGCGCTGCTGGTCGAGAACAAGCTGCTTGAGCTGGAAAGCCCGCCGGATCGCGCCGCCAGCAGTCGCCCGCGCGGCCGACCCTGGCGTATCGCCTGGCTGGGCGCGATCCGCTGCCGCAAGAGCCTCGACGTCCTCACGTCGCTGGCCGCGCGTCGTCCGGACCTCGTCGAGGTGTCCATCCATGGCCGGCCGGCCTATTCCGAATTCGCCGACTTCGACGCCCAGGTGACGGCCGCGCCAAATCTCAGATTCGGCGGGCCCTACGCGGCGTCTGACCTGCCGGACCTCTATGGCGACGCTGACTTCTCCTGGGCCATCGACTTCATGGAGGAGGGCAAGAACTCGGCTTGGCTGCTGCCCAACCGCATCTACGAAAGTTCGCGCTTCGGCGTCGCGCCGATCGCGCTGTCGTCGGTCGAGACCGGGCGTTTCCTCGATACGAAGGGTTTCGGTGTGACCCTGGCGGACATCAGCGCGTTGGAAGCGCTCCTCGACGGGATGACCCGCGAGCGCTACGCCGACCTGCGCGCCCGCCAGGCGCGCGTGGCGCTGAGCGCCTTCGTTGCGGATCGCGCCGATTGCCGCGCGCTGGTCGCGGCCCTGGCGGCCTAGTCCCGATCCAGGGCCCAGATCGTTGAGCCGATCATGCCGGTGTTGTTGAAGTAGTCGAGCGTGTCGTGGAGCGTCGCGCCCGCCATCACGTCGACTCCGCCGCTCTGCACGCCGGGGGTCGCGTCGACATTGATCCCCGAGTTGAAGGCGTTGGTGATCGTGCTGGACGAGGCGGCGTTCAGGAAGTGTCCACCGCTCATCGCCGCATAGGTGTCGATGCCGCCACCTACCGAGACGGTCGTGCCGACGAGCTTGGCGAACCAGTCGACCGCCTCCTCGACGAACCAGGCCGGCGTGTTGGCCGCCGCCGGGCTGCCGACCGGGTTGCCTTCCAGGTAGTTGAGCCAGGTCGTCACCAGGTCGCGGCCCACCTTGATCAGCGGGTCGCTGGTGGCGCCGCCGTTGACGAGGCTGAAGGCGTCGGTCAGGCTGAGGACCAGGGTGTGCTCGCCGGCGTCGGTGATCCCGTTGTGGTTGAAGTCGCCGATCAGCAGGAACTGGTTGGAGTCGACCGAGCCGTTGCCGTTGGAGTCCACCATGTAGGTGAGCTCGCCGGTCGGGAAGTTCCCCCCGTGCTTGGTCCCGGCCGCGTCCACCTTACCGTCCCAATAGACCGCCCCGTTGTTGGACCAGAAGCCGGGGGTGCCGACGCCGGGCCCGGTGGGGGTCGCCGACTTGATGGTGATGTCCACGGTCGCCGTGTCCGACCCGCCGTGGCCGTCACTGATCGTATAGGTGAAGCTGGCCGCGCCGGTGTAGCCGGCGGTCGGCGTGAAGGTCGCCACGCCGCCGACATAGCCGACCGTTCCGTGCACGGCGCTTTGCACCGAGGTGATGGTCAGCGGGTCGTGCTCCGGGTCGGTGTCGTTGGCGAGCAGGGCCGCGCTGAAGAAGGCGATCGGCGTGTTCATCGCCGTGGAGCCGCTGTCGTTCACCGCGTCCGGGGGATCGTTGGCCCCGTTGACGGTGATCGTCAGGGTCGTCGACGAGGTCGCGCCGAACGTGTCCTTCATCGTGTAGGTGAAGGCCTCGGTCAGGTTCTGGCCCGCCTGCAGCGCATTGACCGTCGGGTTGGCGTCGTTGACCACATAGGTGTAGGCGCCGTTGGCGCCCAGCGTCAGCTGGCCATAGGCGCCCGAGAGCGCGGTCCCCGCCGAGGCGGTGGTCGCGCCGAATGTCACGGTGGTCACCGTCTTGCTGTCGCCCGCGTCCACATCGGTGTCGTTGGGCAGCACGTTGCCGGTGGCGTTCGAGCCCGCCGCGATACCGGCCTCCACCGCCGTGCCGACGTCAGCTTTGGCGATCGGCGCGTCGTCGGCGCCGTGGACGGTGATCGTCAGCGTGGTGGTGGAGCTGGCTCCCGCCGCGTCCTTCACGCTGTAGGTGAAGGTGTCGGTGAGCGTGTCGCTGAACACCCGCAGGGCATCGACCGTCGGGTTGGCGTTGCTGACCGCGTAGCTGTAGGTCCCGTCGGCGTTCAGGGTCAGCTGGCCGTAGGTCCCGGAGAGTGCGCCCCCGGCCGCCACTGTGGTCGCGCCGAAGGTGACCGAGGCCACCGAGCGCGTGTCGCCAGTGTCCACGTCGGTATCGTTGGTCAGCACATTGCCGCTGGCGTTGGACCCGGCCGCGACGCCGGCTTCCAGCGCTGAGCCCACATCGGCGACCCCGACCGGCGCGTCATTCACTGGGGTGACGGTGATGTTGACCGTGGCCGTGGACGTGCCGCCGTTGCCGTCCTTGATGCTGTAGTCGAAGCTCGCCGGGCCGTTGTAGTTG
>JANXXA010000132.1 GCA_025350885.1 Phenylobacterium sp. | reverse complement strand
CCGCGACCGCCTACAAGCTGACCGGCGAGGCCAAGCCGGACGGCGCCTGGACGGCCACGCCCACCGACACCGCGCCCTACGCCACGCGCATTGTCGTGGTCCGGCCCAAGGATCCCAGGCGGTTCAACGGGACGGTGGCGGTGGAATGGCTGAACGTCACCGGCGGGCTCGATGCCGGCCCCGACTGGACCTACAGCCACCGCGAGATGCTGCGCAGCGGCATGGCTTACGTGGGCGTCTCGGCCCAGAAGGTGGGCGTGGAGGGCGGCCAGAGCATGGGCGGGGCCGGCATGCCACTGAAAAGGGCCAACCCCGCGCGATACGGGACGCTCGCTCATCCCGGCGACACCTATGCCTTCGACATGTTCTCGCAGGCCGGTCAGGCGGTGAAGACCGGCAAGGTGCTGGGGCCGTTGAAGGCCAGGCATGTCATCGCCACCGGCGAGTCCCAGTCGGCGGTGTTCATGACCACCTATGTGGACGCCATCGATCCCTTGGCCCGCGTCTATGACGGCTTTTACATCCACTCGCGCTTCGGCGGGGCGCCGCCGCCGGAGGCCGCCTCGATGCGCGTTGGGCCGAACGGACGTCCTGGGCCAAGCGGGGTGAAGATGCGCGCCGACCTGCGCGTGCCGGTCATGACCCTGATCACCGAGACCGACCTGATCGGCAGCAGCATTTCCGGCTTCTGGACCGCGCGGCAGCCTGACACCGACCGCTTGCGCATCTGGGAGATGCCGGGGACCGCGCACGTCGACAACTACATGTTCTTCATCGGCGCCTTCGATGGCGGCAGCGCGCCGATGGACAGGATCGCACCGCTGTGGAAGCCGACCGACGCCCTGTTCGGGGCGAAGATGGCCAAGCCGATCAATGCCGCCCCCCAGCATCACTATGTCGCCATGGCCGCGCTGTCGCAGCTGGAGCGCTGGGTACGGACGGGCAAGGCCCCGCCCAAGGCGCAGCGCATGGAGATCGAACCCGCCGCCAAGCCGGGCGATGCGCCCCGGCTGGTGCTGGACGCCCAGGGCAATGCCAAGGGCGGCATCCGCACGCCCTGGGTCGATGCGCCGACCGCCAGGCTGTCGGGCCTTGGCAATACCGGGGGTCCGTTCGGCTTCCTGGTCGGGACCACAGAGCCGCTCGACGCCGCCACCCTGGCCAAGCTCTATCCGGGCGGAAGGGCCGAGTACCTGAAGCGGTTCGATGTCGCGCTGAAGGGATCGATCAAGGCCGGCTTCATCCTGCCGGCGGACGAGGCGGAAATCCGCGCCCTGGCGGCGGCGAACGCGCCGGCGGGCTAGGCCACAGTCGCGTAAGACGTTAGGCAAGGCGCATGGCCCTGGGCGCCCGACAGGCGGACGGGCGGCGCGCCTGGAGGGACGGATGATCGCTTATGTGATGCTTGGTGCGAACGACCTTACGCGGGCCCGCGCGTTTTACGATGCCCTGCTGGCGCCCCTGGGCCTGACGCTGAACGCCGCCTACACCTCGCCGACGCGGATCTGGTATTCGGCCGGGATGGCCCCGCCGATGCTGGTGATCTGCACGCCGCACGACGGCCGCCCGGCGACCTGGGCCAATGGCGGGATGTTGGCGCTGGCCGCTCCGAGCCGGGCCGCTGTGGAGGCGGCTCACGACATTGCGCTGGAACTTGGCGGACTGGACGAGGGTGCGCCGGGCCTGCGCGGCGACGATCCCAGCGGATTCTACGGCGCCTATTTCCGCGATCCCGACGGCAACAAGATCGCCGTGTTCAAAGTGGGTCCGCCCGACGGTTGAGCCGGCGTGCGGCCGCGCCGCCCGATCTTGAGCAACCCGGCAATGGAGCTCACACCATGACCCGCATCATTCTTACCTACGGCCTGATCTCCGGCCTCGTGATCATCGCCAGCACCCTGGCCCTGATCATCACCGACGGCGACGGCAACATCTGGACCGGCTACCTGATCATGCTGGTGGGCCTCTCTTCCATCCTGGTGGGCGTCAAGCAGCATCGCGACCAGGCGCTGGGCGGGGTGATCAGGTTCTGGCCGGCCCTTGGGGTCGGCCTGGGTATCGCCGTCGTCGCCTCGCTGATCTATGTGGCGGTGTGGGAGGTCTATCTGGCCGCGACCCACTACACCTTCATGGACAAGTACGTGTCCGCCATGCTCGCCGCCAAGCACGCCGCGGGCGTCACTGGCGCGGCCTACGCCAAGGCGGTCGCCGAGGGGCAGACCATGCGCGTTCAATACGCCAACCCGCTCCACCGCCTGCCGGAGACCTTCATGGAGATCTTCCCGGTGGGCCTGCTGATCGCCCTGGTCACCGCCGCCCTGGTGCGCAATCCGAGGTTCCTGCCCGCGCGGTTGCGTCCAGGATCAGCGGTCTAACTGCGCCTGGCCGCCGGCGTGGTATTCGGATCATCGCCGGGGTGGGCCGATCCGCGAACCGGTGGGGAGGGTGATCTATGCGCGTTCGACATCTGGCCGGTCTTGTTGCGGCGGCCCTGGTCCTGGCCGGCCCGGCGCTCGCCGCACGCCCGACGTCCTCCGCCGACGCCCGGCTGAAGGCGCTCTACACCCGCGAATGGGCTTGGCGGCAGGCTGAGTTCGCCCGCGCCGACGAGGGCGACGCCGTGCCGATCGCGGGCTACCTGCCGCAGGTCGACGCGGTGAGCCAGACGCGGCGGCTGGCCCACTGGCGCGACGTGCGCCGACAGCTGGACGCCATTCCGGTCCGCGCGCTCTCGGCCGAGGCGCAGGTCGACGACGCGGTCTATCGCGACCAGCTCGACACCCTGATCAGCCAGCAGGTGTTCCGCGAATACGAAAAGCCGTTCAATTCGGACTCATCGTTCTGGACCAGCTTCAACTACACGGCCTTGCGCACCTTCCACGACGCGGCCGACTACCGCGCCTACATCGCCCAGATGGCTGACATCCCGCGTTATTTCACCCAGCAGACGGTGAATATGCGCGCCGGGCTGGCGCGGGGGTTCACCCCGCCCCGGGCGACCCTGGTCGGGCGAGACGTCTCGGTGGCCGCCACGGCGCAGGCAAAGGACGCGGAAAGCACGCTGTTCTGGAAGCCGTTCCTCGCCATGCCGGCCTCCATCCCCGGGGTCGAGCAGGCGACGCTGAGGGCGCAGGCCAAGGCGACGATCGAGGGCCAGGTAAAACCCGCCTATGCAACCCTGCTCAGCTTCCTGCGTGACGACTATATCCCGCACGCGAATGAGGCCCTGGCCGCCGAGAGCCTGCCGGGCGGCGTGGCCTACTACCGCGCCCAGATCCGCGAGTTCACCACGCTCGACATGGACCCCGAGGCGATCCACCGGCTGGGGCTGGTCGAGGCGGCGAAGATCCACGCCCAGATGCTGGCGGTGATGCGGGAGACCGGATTTACCGGCGATTTCCCGGCTTTCCTGACTTATCTGCGCAGCGACCCGAAGTTTTATCCGAAGACGCCGGAGGAGCTGCTGATGCGCGGCGCCTGGATCGCCAAGCGGGTGGACGGCAAGCTCGGCGCCTATTTCGGCTGGCTGCCGCGCAGCCGCTTTACGATCGAACCGGTGCCGGCGGACATGGCGCCGTTTTACACCTCGGCCCGTGGCGGCAAGTCGACCTACCTCTTGAACACCTACGACCTGGCCTCGCGACCGCTCTACAACCTGACGGCGTTGACGCTGCACGAGTCCGCGCCCGGCCATGCGCTGCAAGGAGCCCTGGCCGAGGAACAGACCGGCCTGCCGGCGTTCCGGCGCGACATCTACATTTCCGCCTATGGCGAGGGCTGGGCGCTCTATTGCGAGCGGCTGGGGGTGGAGATGGGCATGTACGACACCGCCTATGATCGCTTCGGCATGCTGACCTTCCAGATGTGGCGGGCCGCGCGGCTGGTGGTCGACACCGGCATTCACCACAGGGGCTGGAGCCGCGCCCGGGCCATCGCCTATCTGCACGACAACACTGCGCTGGCCGACCACGACATCGAGATCGAGGTCGACCGCTACATCTCCTGGCCAGGTCAAGCGCTCAGCTACTATCTGGGGATGATGGCGATCGTCGAGGCGCGCGAGAAGGCCCAGGCCGCGCTGGGACCACGCTTCGACATCCGCGCCTTCCACGACACGGTGCTGGCCCTGGGCGCCGTGCCCCTGCCGGTGCTGCGCGCCCGCATCGACCGCTTCATCGTCGAGGGCGGCCGCGATCCGATGCCGGTAAGCTGGCAGAAGCCCGCGGCAGCGAAGGCGGATTAGAGCTTCGCCGCGCCGAAGGTGTCGCAGGCGGCCGGGTCGCCGGTGCTGACGCCGGTATGGAACCAGCGCATCCGCTGGGCCGAGGTTCCGTGGGTGAAGCTGTCGGGAACCACCTGGCCGGTGGTCTGGCGCTGGAGCGTGTCGTCGCCGACGGCGGAGGCGGCCCGCAGGCCGTCCTCAATGTCCTTGGGATCGAGCGCCACCTTGCCGCCGCTGACCTGCGCGACGTGGGCGACCCAGACCCCGGCATAACAGTCGGCCTGCAGCTCCAGCCGGACCGAGCCGGAGGTCGCGCCGCGGCCGCCGAGCTCGCGGGCCTGGCCCTCTTGGCCCAGCAGGCTCTGGACGTGGTGGCCCATCTCATGGGCGATCACATAGGCCCGCGCGGCCTCGCCCGAAGCCCCGAAGCGGCTGTCGAGCTCCTGCCAGAAGGCTAGGTCCAGATAGATCCGGTGGTCGCGCGGACAATAGAACGGACCCATGGCCGACTGGCCAAGTCCACAGCCGGTGCCGGTGGCCCTGTCGTAGAGCACCGTCGGCCCCGGCCGCTGGTAGCTCTGGCCGCCGGCCTTGAAGACCTGGCTCCATACCTCGTCGACGGAGGTGGTGATGACGTCGACGAAGCGGCCCTCCGGGTCGGCGGGCGAACCCGCGGCGCCGGCCTGCTGGGCCGGCGGGGCGCCCGCTCCGCCCACGGCCTGGAGGGTGTCGGACGGACTGATGCCGAAGACAAAATAGCCGATCAGCGCCAGCACCACGCCACCGACGCCGAGCCCGCCGACGCCCACCGGACTCAGGCCCCTTCGATCCTCGATATTCCCGGATTCCTGTCCACCAAGCCAGCGCATCTCGTCAACTCTCCCGATTGTCGCCGATCATAACGCAGCAGAGCCCCTGCCGGTTACGACGGTTCAACCGGCGTGGAGACCAATGGCTCCAGGGATGGCGGGGTGCCGATCTTCGGCGACGGGATTCGAGGCGCGGGCACGAGCGTCGGGACAGGCGCCGGGCGGGCGGAGGCTCGCGCCAGGTCACTCAGCGCCTGCTCGGTCCGGAGGCGAGCTTCAAGCGCAAAGCGTTCGTTGGTCAGGGCGACGTCGCGGGCGCGGGCGGCCATGTCGGCGGCAAAGGCGTCCGCATCGCGCGCCTGGGTCAGGGCGAGATAGTCCTGCGCGGCGGCGGGGGCGGCGGCCAGCATGGCGGCCAGGAGTAACAGCGCGCGCACGGGAGGCTCGGCTCGCGCCCTATTCCTTGCGCCCGACATGGAAGCGGACGAGCTGTTCCTTTGGAGCGGCCCACTCGGGGCTGAGTTCGACGGCCTTCTGATAGTCGAAATAGGCTGCCTTGACGTCTTCCAGGCCCTCATAGGCCAGCGCGCGGTTGTAGTAAGCCTTGGCCGGCTCCTCGCTGCCCAGCGCGATCCCCTTGTTGAGGTCGGTCAGGCCGTCGGCGTAGCGATGCTCGCCGATCGAGGCCGCGCCGCGGTTGATGTAGGCCTCGGCGAGGTCCGGCTTGATGTGGACGGCCTGGTTGAAATCCTTGGTGGCCGCCTGCCAGTTCGACCGGCGCATCCGCAGGACGCCGCGGTTGACGAAGGTGCCGGCCCGGTCGCGGGGGCTGAGCTGTTCCTCCTCCAGGGATTTGGTGCAGGGCGTCTCGAAGCGCAGTTCCGATTTTCCGGCCAGCGCGGCCCGGGAGCAGGCTTCCGCCTGGCCGCCGCCGATCACCGTCACCGAGGCGCGGGTCGGACCCGCGATGACCAGGGCCGCAAGCGCCGCCGTGCAAAGGATGAGACGCGTCATCGGGATCGCTCCATCGAGCCACGGGGCGAAGGAGGCCGCCCACCGGCGTTCGACAATTCAGACTCTTCCTGTGGCGAACCGCTGTCAACGCCCAGCTGGCCCAGGCTGGTCTCGGAGTCCGGCGGCCGGTCGAGCGCCAGGTAGACGCTGTCACACCACTCGTCGGCGACCCGCCAGGTGCGACGCGCGCGGTGGGTTTCGGCAAAGCCCAGGCGCGCCAGCAGGGCAAGGCTGGCGGCGTTGCGCGGATCGACATCGGCGGTCAGCGCGGCAATGGGGAAGGCCGCGAAGACGTGGGCGATGACGGCGCGGAGCGCCTCGCTCGCCAGGCCCTGGCTCCAGGCGTCCGGGTGCAGGATGTAGCCGACCTCGGGAAGCCTGTAGCAGCCTGCCTTGCCGATGACCCGGCCCTGGTGCTCGATGACAAAGTCGCGGCTTTCCCCGGGCGGCGCGGCGATCATCCGGGCCAGGAAGTCGCGGGTCTGGTCAAGATCCGCATGCGGCGGGGTGGACCAGTAGCGCATCGCCCGCGGGTCGCTGAACACCGCATGCAGGTCGGCCAGGTCACCCGGCTCGGCGGGTCGCAGGCGCAGCCGCGTGGTAAGAATTTCCGCGCCATTCAAAGGTTGAGTCTC
>JANXXA010000010.1 GCA_025350885.1 Phenylobacterium sp. | reverse complement strand
CAGGGCTACCGCCCGCAGAGCCGCTTCCTGGGCGACCAGACCCCGATCGTCTCCAACAACACCAACTTCGTGAAGGCCGCCCCCGGCCAGCCGATCCTGATCAGCTGGGACGACGCGATCACCATCTTCCATGAGTTCGGCCACGCGCTGCACGACCTGAACTCGTCCGTCACCTATCCGACCCAGGCGGGCACTGCGGTGGCCACCGACTTCGTCGAGTTCCCCTCGCAGCTCAACGAGAACTGGCTGTCGACCCCGGAAATTCTCAACAAGTTCGCGGTCAATGCGAAAGGCGAGCCGATCCCGGGCGACTTGGTCGCGAAGATCCAGAAGGCCTCCACCTTCAACCAGGGCTTCACCGTCACCGAGTTCATGGCCAGCGCCATCTACGACATGAAGATCCACCTGGCCGGCGGCGGTGACATCGACCCGGACAAGTTCGAGACCGAGACATTCAAGGCGCTCGGCTTGCCGAGCGAGGTAGTCATGCGCCACCGCCCGACGCAGTTCGGGCACATCTTCTCGAGCGATGGCTATGCCGCCGGCTACTACAGCTACCTGCAGTCCGAGGTGCTCGACCACGACGCCTTCGAGGCGTTCCTCGAGCACGGCGGGCCCTACGACAAGGCCATGGCCAAGCGCTACCACGATGACATCGTCTCGGTGGGCAACACGGTCGACCCGGCCGTCGCCTACCGCAAGTTCCGCGGCCGCGACGCCAAGATCGACGCCTATCTGCGCAACAAGGGCTTCCCGGTTCCGGCTGGCGCGCAGGGCAAACCGGCCGACTAGGGCGTGAGCAGGGCCTCGCCCAGGAGGTCCTGAAGCGCCGGTGTGCGCGGATAGGGCTGGTGGCGGTACTGGCGGAAGCCCTCGGCGGTCGCCACGCCGAAGTCGGCGCCGCGCCGCCGCGTCCAGGTCTCCATCGAGGCCAGGTGATCGGCGATGCCGTGCTGGCGCGCCACCCAGGCGGCCTGGCTCTCGTGGGCGGCGAGCATCTGTTGCTTCAGCGCAAAGCCTGCCGCCACATCGGCGCCGAATTCGGCCACGACCGGCCGGCCCTCGCGGTCGCGGCCGCCTATGGGGTCCATGAAATAGAGATGCGGGATCGCCGCCAGGGCCTGCGCCGATCCGGTGCGGTAATTGGGCACGCTGGCGGCGAAACAGGCGTCGCGGACCACCCCGACCATGAGGCGGCGAGCGTGCTGGTCGGGGTGGTAGTCGGCCGGCGCGGCGGTGATCACCACCTCCGCTTTCGCCCAACGGATCAGCTCGGTGACCGCACGGCGCGAGGGGTCGTCGTTGAACACGCCCAGATCCGGCAGGTCGGCGCAGCGGTAGTCGGCGCCGATGAGGGCCGCGGCGCGCGAGGCCTCGGCCTTGCGGATGGCGCCGGTGGCGGAAAGGTCGGTTGCGTCGGAGCCGCACTCGCCGGCGGTCAGGGTGGCGATGACGATGCGATGGCACTTGGCGGCCAGCACCGCGAGCGTCCCCGCGGCCAGGTGCTCGATATCGTCGGGATGGGCGTGGACCGCCAGGACAACCGTCATGCGGGCGACGCTACGACGGCCGCCTGGCGGACGCTACCAGCCGCTCCCCCAAGCGGCCGATCGCGTTGGGCTGTCTCTGTCTGGCGTGTCTC
The DNA here is from genome assembly GCA_025350885.1 of Phenylobacterium sp. GTDB lineage: Bacteria > Pseudomonadota > Alphaproteobacteria > Caulobacterales > Caulobacteraceae > Phenylobacterium. Next base: position 11,618 of record JANXXA010000010.1, on the reverse strand, counting down.
AGTTGTAGTTGACGGTGACGCTCAGCGTGCCGGTGTGGGTCTGCGCAGCGCTCGAAGACGTCATGTCGAAATTGCCGCCATAGCGCAGCTGCTGGATGCCGGCGGCCGGGACAGTGCCCAAGGCGCCGGCGGTGGCGACCGGCAGGCTCGCGCCGACATTGGTCAGGCCGGACTGCAAGAAGCTTAGTCTCTGGGTGGTGGTGTAGGTCGTGCCGGCCGGCGCGCTGAAGTCGAATTTCGCCGTGGTGGCGGGCGAGGATACGATCGCGCCGTTGCCCGAGCCGGCGATGGTGACCGTGTTGTTGACGTCGAGGGTCACCGTGTTGGTGTTGGCGTTGGACGGGCGGACCACCGAGCCGAACGCCATGTCCTGGGTCTTGGTCAGGCTGGTGGGCGACAGCACCGTGACGGTGGCCGGCGCGGTGGCCAAGACGCTCCCGGAGGCGAGCGCGCCGGTGGCCATGCCGAGCATCGCGGCGGCGGACGCTGCGGCGACGAGGATGTTGCGGGTCTGCATGAGGCTCTCCGCTCCGGGCACGCCTTAACCAAGCAAGGCGGGACGGTTAATTTGCGAAGCTGGGTCGCGCCCGAAGTCCCGATTTGGGACACGCGCGCCCGCATTCCCTCCGGGCGCCGCAAGTCCTGGACCGGACTGGCGTTTCGGCGGCGGCAATCGACCGATTTGTCGCAGAGTGGGGGCGCGTGTCGCAGGCGACAGGCTTAACCGCCGGGGTTAACGCCTAGTCGGCGGGGCGGCGCGTCTGGCGTCGCGCCAGGCCGTGGCACTGAGCCCGAAGCTCGCCCGGAACCAGTGGGCGAAGGCGCTCGGGCTGGAGAAGCCCAGCAGGTCGGCGATAGCAGAGAGCGGCCGGTTGGACTGGGCGAGGTGCGCGCGGGCGAGCTCGCCGCGGACGGCGTCAAGCAACTCGCGGAACGTCACGCCCTCTGACGCCAACCGCCGCTGCAAGGTGCGCCGGTCGATGCCGAGCTGGCGGGCGATCCGCTGGGACCCGCCGAGCCCGGTGGGCAGCAGCAGGGTGATCAATTCCGTGACCTCGGCGCGGTGGCTCTTGCTGTGGGCCGAGGCCAGCTGGTCCACATAGCGGGCGACCTGCGCGGCCATGGCGGGATCGGCGCCGGGAATCGGGGCCTCAAGATCCTCGGCGGCGCAGATCAGGCCATCGAATGGCTGGTCGAACAGAGGCGTCGCGCCGAACAGGCGGCGATGGGTGTCCAGCGAGGCGGGCCGGGCATAGCTGAAGCAGACCGCCTGCGGTCGCCACCGCTCGGCCGTGAGCGCCCGCAGGTTGCGGTAGAGCACGGCCACGCAAAGGTCGACGGACTGGCGGAACGCCGCCCCGCCACCCAGCAGCACCAGGCGCAGGACTACCGCCTCCCCTGCGTCTTCGATGTGCAGGCTGAGGGACTCGTTCTGCATCCACAGATGCTGGCCCATGACCTCCAGCGCCCGGCGCAGGTCGGGCTGCTCGCGGGCGGTGAGCGCGAGGGTTCCCATGTTCGACAGCCGCCGCTTCTCGGCGAGGCGCAGGCCGAAATCCTCCCAGCCGGAGCGCCGGGCCGCCAGCTCCAGCAGGTCGCCGACGGCGGCGGAGGGAATTTTCAGGTCCGGATCGGTGAGCGCGGCCGCGGGCACGCGGGCGGCGGCGGCCAGGCGATGCGGATCGAGGCCTAGCGTGCGCGCGAGATCGGCGAACCCGGTCAGGCCGGCGCTGCGGCTCAGTTGCGTCATCCGCGGACCTCCGCCGCAAACAATCAAGCGAATGTCGCAAAGGATCAAGCGCCGTGGTCGCGCCAAGTCTAGGTTGCAGGCGATCGGCGCCGAGCGAAGCGCCCGGCGAAGGCAGGAGGCGACGTCATGCACCAGCAAGGTTTGAAGGCCATCGAAGCCCTGGTCACCCGGCCAAGAGAGCCCTATGGCTCGATCGAGGTCCGGCCGCTGACCCCAATCATCGGCGCCGAGATCGAGGGGATCGACCTCTCCGGCGAGCTCAGCAATCAACAGTTCTCGGAGGTGCACCGCGCCTTCCTCGAACACCAGATCCTGGTGTTTCGCGACCAGCAGCTCTCGGCCGAGGACCACAAGCGGTTCGGCCGGCGGTTCGGCAAACTGCACGTCCACCCGCTGCAGGCTATGCGCGAGGGCGACAACGAGCGCCTTGAGGTCAGGGCCAGCAAGAATTCCAAGTTCGTCGCGGGGGAAGACTGGCACACCGACGTCACCTGCGATGAGGAGCCGCCGCTAGGGTCGATGCTCTACATCACCGAGACGCCGCAGATCGGCTCAGGCGGCGACACCCTGTTCGCCAATATGTACCTCGCTTACGACATGCTGTCGGACGCTATGAAGGCGTTCCTGGAGGGACTGACCGCCGTGCACGACGGAGCCGTCCCCTGGGTCGGCGCCTATGGCTACAAGCCCGACCAGCCGTTCGCCAAGACCGAGCATCCGGTGGTGATCCGCCACCCCGAGACGGGCCGCAAGGTGTTGTTCGTTAACCGTGGCTTCACCTCACACATCGTGCAGCTGTCGCGGCCGGAGAGCGCGGCGGTGCTGGAGATGCTGTACCGGGTGATTGAGACCAATCCGCTGATCACCTGCCGGGTGCGCTGGACGCCGAACACGCTGGTCTTCTGGGACAACCGCTGCACCCAGCACCATGCGCTGTGGGACTACTATCCCCTGGCGCGTTCGGGCCACCGGGTGTCGATCATCGGCGAGCGGCCGAGCGCCTGAGCTAGCTTCCCAGGCGCCAACCGACTTCCTTGGCCAGGACCTGGAAGAATTCGGGACTGTAGGCGGCTTCGGGGTCGGCGCGGACCAGCTCGTCCATCCGGTGTGCGTCGTCGCCCACCAGGATCCGCCAGCGCCCGGCCCTGACCCCATCGAGGATGATCTTGGCCGCCTCAGCCGCCGTCGTCGGCGCGTCCTCCAGGAAGCGTCGGTGCTGCTCGGCGACCATGGCCTGGATGGCGGCGTCAGTGAGCTGGCTACTGTCGACGCCCATCCGCGAGATGCGGGCCCGGGCGCGCTCCAGGTCCTCGGCGCTCAGCAGGTCCTCGTCGGTGCGGTTCATCACCTTGCGCGAGTTGGCGACGATCGAGGTGCCGATGTGGCCGGGCATGACCACCGAGACCTTGATGTGCGGGGCGGTAAGCGCCAGGTCGGTGACCAGCGCCTCGGAGAACCCCTTCACCGCGAACTTCGAGGCCGCATAGGCGGTGTGGCTGACGTTGGGGCCGAGGCTCGCCCAGAAGCCGTTGACGCTGGAGGTGTTGACGATGTGGCCCTCGTCGGCGGCCTGCAGCATCGGCAGGAAGGTGCGCACCCCCAGATAGACTCCGCCCCAGCAGACGTTGAAGGTCCGCTCCCAGTCCTCGCGGCTGTCGTTGACGATCGAGCCGCCGCCGCCGATGCCGGCGTTGTTGAACAGCAGGTGGATCTTGTCGGTGTCGTGCGCCCGGGCCGCCTCGTCGCGGAAGGCGACCAGCTGCGCCTCGTCGGAGACGTCGGCGATGTGGGCGGTGATGCGGGCGCCCTGGGGCACGCCGTCGGCCTCGCAGAGCGCGACGGTCTCAGCCATGTTCTTCGCCGAGACGTCGCACATGGCCACGCGGCAGCCCTCGGCGATCAGCTGGCGCGCGAGTTCGCGCCCCATGCCGGTGCCGCCGCCAGTGACGATGGCGATCTTGCCTGCGAAGTCCTTCATGGCCGCGATCCTCTCGAAGGCCTGCGTTTGGTCGCAGGCTCGGCCGCCAGCTTGGCCCGGCGTCCCGTAGGCGTCCACCGTGACCCAGCGGAATACCAGGGCGCAACGCTTCCTGACGCCGCTGTTCAGCGGCCATTCAGTCAGCTCTTCTTAGCCTGACCGAACGATCCGGCCGCTTGGCCGTTTTGCAGGAACACGGAGGCCGAGATGAGAAAGACCCTCGCGGCCGCTATGGCGGCCATAACCCTGGGCGGCGCGGTCTGTGCGACGGTGACGCCGGCGCAGGCCCACGACGACTGGGACCATAACTATCGCGGCGACTACGGCCGTCACGACCGCAACGATAACGGCGCCGCCGTGGCCGCCGGTGTGCTCGGCCTGGCGCTGGGTGCAGCGCTCGCCAGTAACAGCAACAGCCACAGCTACGGCCGTGACTACGGCTACGGCTATTCGAGCTACGGCTACGGTCCTCAATACGACGGCTACTATGAGCGGCCCTACTACAGCTACCGGACCTGCGAGACCGAGCGGTGGGTCTGGGATCCCTACATCGGCCGCTACGTCCCCGTCAGGACCCGCTACGCCTGCTGACCTTGCTTAGCTATCGACCGTGAACGTCAGGCCGGCGTTCGCCTGGAGGCGGTCGATGAGCTTGGTCCGCATGGCCGCGCCCGGCGTCCAGACGCCACCTGGTACGTCGGGCGCATCCTTGACCAGGCAGATGGCCGCCTCAGCCAGCATCTTCGAGGTTGAGCCGTAGCCGGGGTCGCGATCGCCCTTGACCGCCACCTTCACCTTGCGGCCGTCGGCGGCGATGCCCACGAACAGGATGTCGTAGAAGCCCGCCTCGCGTTCGGCCTTTGACGGGCCGTCTCCGGGCTTCGGCGCATCGGGGCCCATGCCGGTGAACTCCGTCGGCGCGCCGGGCACTACGATCGACATCTCGTCGTATTTGAAGTCCTCGCCCCAGGGATGGCCCATCAGCAGGTTCGAGCGGTGGACGTTCTTGGTGTTGATCATCGCCATCATGAATGGCCCGACGTCGGCGCCGATGTCCGGGTCGTGCTCGACCGCGTTGCCGGGCGGCTGCGCCGGGCCCTGGAAGCCCGGCGTGAGCGCGAAGGGGTTCATCAGCAGCATGCCCACGGAGGGGTCCCTCTGCACCGCCGCCATGGTGGCCGCACCGCTGGCCGCCGTACCGCCGGAGAGCCCGCCGCTCATGGCGCGCAGGCGGCCCTTCACGCGGGGGACCGGGCCGCCGAGCTGGGCCTTCGCCGTCTCCTCGCAAAAGTAGACGCCGAGCTCGAAGGGGATGGAATCGAAGCCGCAGGAGTGAACGATCCGCGCGCCGCTCTTCTTGGCCGCCGCGTCATGCTCGCCGATGATCTTAGCCATCCAGTTCGGCTCGCCGGTCAGGTCCAGGCAGTCGGTCCCGGCGGCGACGCACGCGGCAACCAGCTTGTCGCCGTAGAGCTGGTAGGGCCCCACCGTGGTGATGATCGCCCCGGCGCGGCGGACCATGGCGTCGAGGCTGGCCGGGTCATCGGCGTCGGCCACCACCAGCGGCGTCTCGGCCGGGGCGCCGATCAGGTCGCGCACCTCGGCCAGCTTGGCGGCCGACCGGCCGGCCATGGCCCAGGTCACCTGCCCGCCGATGCCGTAGCGCTGCGCCAGGTATTCGGCGACCAGGCGGCCGGTGTAGCCCGTCGCCCCATAGACGATGATGTCGAACTCGGCATTGGGGTTCATGGCGCGATCTCCTATGGCTTTGGCGGCGGCAACCTGCCTAAAATTGACACTGTAAGCAACCGCTGCCGGAGGAACTGTCCTGCCTATGCGCCAGAAGGTGCTGGTTCTCTACCTGGCCAACTCCGCGCTCGATGCGCCGACCGTCGCCTGGGCGGTCTATGACGGGACCGGCGAGACCCGGCCGATGGCCGGTGACAACGACGAGGCGCCCTACCGCACCGGCGTGGACGCGCTGAAGGACGGCTGGCGGCTGATCCAGGCGTCGCAGATCCTGCCGCATTCGCGGGGCGACGAGTTCGACCTGGCCTACCTGAAGTACGAGTTCTTCTTCGAGAAGCTGGTGGAGATGCAGCCATGACCGCTCTGCCCCTCCTGAACGCCCTCGACATGGCCCGCTTCGTGGCCCGCGGCTTTCTGCGTTTCGACGGCGTCGTGCCCGCCGATATCAACACCCAGTTCCTGGCCGAGGCCGGCGAGGCGCCGGAGCCCGGCGCGAAGCTGCGCCAGACCTACGGCCGCCTGCTGGCCGGCTCCGGCATCCCCGAGGTTCCGCCCGGCGTGCCGCTGAGCGCGGCCTATGCCCAGGGCTCGGCGATCGAGCGCCTGCTGGACCTGCCGCTGGTCAAGGGCGCGATCCAGAGCCTGGTCGGCCCGGACCCGGTGTTCGACCACCATTTCCTGCACGTGACCTTCCCGCCGGCCTACTACGAAGCCGGCGGCGGCGAGAACGTCTCCCAGCACACCCACCAGGACTCCACCATCGACCCGCAGGCCGGCTTCGACCTGCAGATCATGTACTATCCGCACGCGGTGACCCGGCCGATGGGCGGCACGCGGTTCGTGCCCGGCACCCACCTGCGCAAGGTCAGCGAGGTGGCGCTCGGCCGCTATCAGAACATCGCCGGGCAGCAGCACATGGTCTGCGAGGCGGGCACACTGCTCTTCCTGCACAACGGCATCTGGCACGGCGGCGGGGTGAACCACGCCGACCGCACCCGGACCATGTTCAAGATCCGCATGAACCCGTCCGCCCCGCAGGTGCGGCGATGGGACATGGCGACCCTGCCCGACGCGTCGGCGCAGCGGCCGATCTTCTTCGTCAAGAGCCCGCGGCCGGAGACGGTGGAGAGCCTGCTGATGACGCCCGAGCCGTGGTTCGAGCAGGACACCGGCCGGCTGGAGTACGTCAACCGCATCAAGCTGTGGCGACACCTGAGCGGCGACCCGGCCTTCGACGCCGACTACTGGATGAGCCGCCTGGAAAATCCGGCCCGGGCGTGAGGATCAGGCGTTTGGGCTCGAAACGTAACGGGAACATGCTATAGGCGTCGCGATGGCCGATAGCGCTGCCCCCGCCGCCGACCTCCTGCCGCCCCGGTTCGCCGACTGGTTCGCTCAGCGGGGCTGGAGCCCGCGCGCCCACCAGCTGGCGATGATCAAGCAGGCGCGGGCCGGGCGCGACGCCCTGCTGATCGCGCCCACCGGCGGGGGCAAGACGCTGGCGGGGTTCCTGCCCAGCCTGATCCAGCTGGCCGAGCGGCCACCCGCCAACGGGCCCAAAAGCCTGCACACCCTCTACATCTCGCCGTTGAAGGCGCTGGCGGTGGATGTGGAGCGTAACCTGGGCGCCCCGATCCTGCAGATGGGCCTGCCCGTCATCGCCGAGAGCCGGACCGGCGACACCGGAATCTCACGTCGGCAGCGGCAGCGGGTGAAGCCACCGGACATCCTGCTGACCACGCCCGAACAGCTGGCCCTGCTCTGCGCCTGGGAGGGCGCCAGGCTCTATTTCGAGAACCTGGAGTGCGTGATCCTCGACGAGATCCACACCCTGCACGCGTCCAAGCGCGGCGACCTGCTGGCGCTGGACCTGGCCCGCATCGCCACCTTCGCGCCCAGACTGCGCCGCGTGGGCCTGTCAGCCACGGTGGACGATCCGGAGGTGATCAAGGCGTGGATGGCGTGTCACGAGGCGCCGAGTCAGCTCCCCTCCCTCTTGCGGGGAGGGGTTGGGGGTGGGGGTGCGAGCCCCGAGCCCACCAACCATGGCGCTATCGCCGAGCTGACACCCCCACGCCCAGCCCTCTCCCCGCAAGGGGGAGAGGGCTATAGCATCGACCTGATCCGCGGCCCGCCCGGCGCCGCGCCGATTGTCGAGGTGCTGTTGTCGCAGGGCCGGGTGCCGTGGTCGGGCCATACCGCCCAGCACGCCATGGCCGAGGTCTATGACGTGATCCGCAAGACCCGGACCGCCCTGGTGTTCGTCAACACCCGCTTTCAGGCCGAGTTCGCGTTCCAGGAACTGTGGAAGCTGAACGACGACAACCTGCCGATCGCGCTGCATCACGGCAGTCTGGCGGCCGAGCAGCGGCGCAAGGTCGAGGCGGCGATGGCGCGCGGCGAACTGCGCGCGGTGGTCTGCACCTCGACACTCGACCTCGGCATCGACTGGGGCGACGTGGACCTGGTGATCCAGCTCGCCTCGCCGAAGGGCGCGTCGCGCATGGTCCAGCGGATCGGCCGCGCCAATCACCGGCTGGACGAGCCGTCCCGCGCGATCTTCGTGCCGGCCAACCGGTTCGAGATGCTGGAATGCCAGGCCGCGCGCGAGGCCATCGCCGAAAACAAGCTCGACGGCGACCCGCCGCGCGTCGGCGCGCTGGACGTGCTGGCCCAGCACGTGATGGGCTGCGCCTGCTCCGAGCCGTTCGACCTGCTGAGCCTCTATGACGAGATCCGCACGGCCGGCCCCTATCGCGACCTCACATGGGAGGACTTCGAACAGGTCGTCGATTTCGTATCCACCGGCGGCTATGCGCTGAAGACCTACGACCGGTTCCGCCGCATCGTGAAGGGCCAGGACGGGCTTTGGCGGGTGCGCAACCCGCAGACCGCCCAACGCCACCGGATGAACGTCGGGGCCATTGTCTCGCCGGCCGTGCTGTCGGTCAGGATCGCCATGCGGGGGGGAAGAGGGGGGCGCAAAATCGGCGAGGTCGAGGAGGGCATGCTGGAGATGCTCGAGCCTGGCGAAACCTTCGTCTTCGCCGGTCAGGTCTGGCGGCTGACGGGCGTGACCAACCTTGATGTGCTGGTCCAGCCGGCGCCGGGCGCCGACCCCAAGATGCCGTCCTGGGGCGGCTCGAAGTTCGCCCTGTCCACCTATCTGGCCCAGCGGGTGCGCCAGCTGATGTGCGACCAGGACCACTGGACGGTGCTGCCGGGCGACGTGCGCGAATGGCTGGAGGCGCAACGCGACCGGTCGGTTATCCCGCGGGACGACGAGATGCTGCTGGAGACCTTCGCGCGGGGAAAGCGCCAGTTCATGGTCTGCTATCCGTTCGAGGGGCGCCTGGCGCACACCACCCTGGCCATGCTGTTGACGCGCCGGCTTGAGCGTGCGGGCGCCGCGCCGCTGGGCTTCGTCTGCAATGACTATGCGCTGGCCGTCTGGGCGCTGAACCCGATGGACCGCCTCGACTTCGCCACGCTGTTCGACGAGGACATGCTGGGCGACGACCTGGAAGCCTGGCTCGCCGAAAGCTTCATGATGAAGCGCGCCTTCAAGGGCTGTGCGATCATCTCGGGCCTGATCGAGCGGCGGTTTCCGGGCGAGCCGCAGAAGTCGGGGCGCCAGATCACCTTCTCGACCGACCTGATCTACGATGTGCTCCGCCGTCACCAGCCGGACCACCTGCTGCTGCGCTGCGCCCGCGACGATGCGGCGACCGGGCTGATCGACGTGGCGCGACTGGGACAGATGCTGGCGCGGATCAGGGGCCGCATCCGCCACGCCCCGCTCGCGCACCTGTCGCCGTTTTCGGTGCCGATCCTGCTGGAGATCGGCAAGGAACGCTCACCGGGACAGGCGGGCGAGATGATCCTGCGCGAAGCCGCCGAAGACCTGATCGCCGAGGCGATGCAGTGAACGACGTGACCCCCCGACCGTTCGCCTACGCCTACGCCCAGGCGGCCTGCGGCTCGCTGTTGACTGAGATCGGCGCGGCCCAGGCGATGCTGCGCTGTTCCGGCGCCCTGTGGCTCGCCGCCGAGCGCACCCTGGTGGTCGCCGACCTCCACTTGGAGAAGGGCTCCTCCTATGCCGCCCGGGGCCAGATGCTGCCGCCCTACGACACCCGCGAGACCCTGCGGCGGCTGGCGGCAGAGGTCGAGATCCTGGCGCCGACGATGGTGATCCTGCTGGGCGATACGTTCCATGACCGGGCCTCGGAGGATCGCCTGGCGGTGCAGGACGCCGACAGCCTGCGCGCGCTCGCCCGGGGCCGGACCCTGGTCTGGGTGGTCGGCAACCACGACGCCGACGGGCCGCGCGCCCTACCCGGCGACATCGCCGACGAGCTTACCCTCCACGGCCTCGTGCTGCGCCACGAGCCGCGCGCGGGACCCCAGCCGGGCGAGATCTCGGGCCATCTGCATCCCGCGGCCCGGGTGAAGGCCACGCGCGGCAGCGTGCGCCGGCGGTGCTTCATCACCGACGCCGAACGGATGATCCTGCCGGCCTTCGGCGCCTACGCCGGGGGTCTCAACGTCCGCGATGCGGCCTTCGCGGGCCTGTTCGCCCGTGCGCCCATCGTCGGCGCCGTGGGCGCGAGCCGCGTGCACGCGGTGGGGTGGCGCTCGCTCGCCGGCGACTGAGCGGCTGGCTATCGATCGCGGCTTGGGAGAGAGTGACTCGGCCTTAGGCTTTGCGAGTGTTGCCAGAGGGCGAAAGCGGTAGGGCGCAGGAGAACGACGCGATGACAAGAGGCGCGATATCCGCGGCCGCCATGCTGGCCGTACTCCTCGCCGGCCCGGCCCTCTCTCAGCCACAGCCCCAACCCGCCATACCCAAAGCCCTGGCGCGCGATTTCGACGGGGTCTGGACGAACGCGACCGTCACACGGCTTGAGCGGCCCGCGACCTTTTCCCAGCTTGTCGTCTCGAAGCAACAGGCCGACGCGGTGGCGAAGGCGACGACCAGCCGCATTGCGGCGGCGAACGGGGCCTCGGATCTCAGCAAGGGCGCCTTCAAGGATGCGGACGCCACGGCCGGCTACAATGCCTACTGGATCGATTCCGGCGACGGGCTGATGCGCGTCCGTGGAGAAGCACGGTCCTCCTTCATCACCAGCCCCGCCGATGGGAAGATGCCGTTCCGCGATCGCGCGAAAAGCCTGGCCCTCACCATCCGCGACGGGGCCGAGTACCAATCCGGAAAAGGCGGGTACGTGGGTCCGGAGGATCTGCCGCTGCGCGAGCGTTGCCTGATCGCCCAGAGCGACGCCGGCGGGCCGGTCATGCTCAACGCGATCTACAACAACAACTACAGCTTCGTGGTCACGCCGGGCTATTTCGTCATCGACCTGGAGATGAACCACGACGTCCGCATCGCTCCGATCTTCGCCTCCGCCGAAAAGGCCCGCGCGGCTCACCAGCCCGCCACGATCCGGCCCTGGCTGGGCGACACCGTGGCCTGGTGGGAAGGCGACACGCTGGTCACCGAGACGAAGAACGTAAACCCCATCCAGGAGGGGCGGACCGTGACGCCGGTGTCGTCGCAGGGCACGGTGACGGAACGCTTCACGCGGATCGCCAAAGGCGAGCTGCTCTATCAGTTCACGGTCGACGATCCTGGGCACTACACGCAGGCCTGGTCCGGCGAGTATGCCTTCAAACCCGCCAAGGGCCAGATCTACGAATACGCCTGCCATGAAGGGAACTACGCGATGGAAGGCATCCTCCGCGGCGCCCGGCTCCAGGAAGCGGCCGGCAACGGCGGAAAGTGATCGGCCGCCACCGGGCCCCGCGTTGGTGACCTGTGCTGTTCTTGGCTTCGGAGCGCCCATGAAATCCACGCCCACAGATCGAACGATCGCCCTGCAAAAGCTGGCGGCGGGCTCCGCGCCAGCGCTGTTCGTCGGCCCGCCGGGATCGGGCAAGACGCTGGCCGCCAAGAACATCGCCAGCAGGCTCGGGGTCGATCTTCGGCGCGTCGATCTGGGCCGGATCGTCAGCCGCGACAGCGCTGAGACGAAGAACAACATCGACGCTCTGTTCGCCGTCGCCGCGCGTGACGGCGCCGTGTTGGTCTTCGACGAGGCCGACGCCCTGTTCGGCAAGCGCACCGAAGTCCGCGACGCC
>JANXXA010000001.1 GCA_025350885.1 Phenylobacterium sp. | reverse complement strand
CTGCAGGCGACGATGCAGGCGGGACTGCGCGCGGCGCTGGGCCAGCGCACCGGACTTGACGACCTGCTGACGCCGCCCCTGGCGCGGTCCAACTGGAACGCCGCCGATGTGGCCGAGGAGCTGGCCAACAACGTCCAGGGGATCCTCGGCTATGTGGTGCGTTGGATCGACCAGGGCGTCGGCTGCTCCAAGGTGCCAGACATCCACGACGTGGGTCTGATGGAGGACCGCGCCACGCTGCGGATTTCCAGCCAGCACATCGCCAACTGGCTGCATCACGGGGTCTGCACCGAGGCCCAGGTGCGCGAAACGCTGGCGCGGATGGCCAAGGTGGTGGACGGCCAGAACGCCGGCGATCCGGCCTATGCCCCGATGAGCCCGGACCCCGCCACCAGCATCGCCTTCCAGGCGGCGCTCGACCTGATCATCACCGGCCGCCACCAGCCCAACGGCTATACCGAGCATATACTCCACGCGCGCCGACGCGAACGGAAAGCCCAGATCGCGCGGTAGCTCGCCGGCCTGGGGCCTACAGCGCCTCGCCCTTCAGCAGTCTCGGCAGGTCCCCGACCGCGCCGCCAGCTTCGGTCATGAAGAACCGGCGGGCCGGACCGATGCGGTTGACCGCGGCCATGCCGGCGCCGCGCGCCAGGCGCAGCAGCGGATTGTCGTTGGAGAACAGGCGCACGAACAGGTCCGTGCCGGCCGCCAGGGTGGCGGTGTCGAAGCGCCGCCAGGCCGCGTAGCGCTCCAGCACCACGGGCGAGCCGATATCCTCGCCCAGGCGCGCCGCCTCGACCAGGGTTTCGGCCAGGGCCGCGACGCTCTTGAGGCCCAGGTTGAGGCCCTGTCCGGCGATCGGGTGAATACCATGGGCGGAGTCGCCCAGCAGAGCCGCGCGGGGGGCGACGAGCCGCTCGGCGAGATTGAGGCTTAGCGGGTAGGTGAACACTGGGCCCTCGACGATCACCTCGCCCAGGAAGTCGCCGAAGCGGCGACGCAGATGCGCCTGGAAGATCTCCGGCCGCGCGGTCTTCAGCGCCGCGCCGCGCGCGGTGGTCTCGGTCCAGACCAGGCTGGCCCGGTCGCCGGTCAGCGGCAGGATGGCGAACGGGCCGCCCGGCAGGAAATACTCATGCGCCACGCCCTCGTGCGGACGCTCCAGGCGCACCGTCGCCACGACGCCGGTCTGGGGATAGTCCCAGCCCACCGCGCCGATCCCGGCCTCGGTGCGGATCACCGAGCCCTTGCCGTCCGCGCCAACCGCCAGAGGTGCGCGTCGGATCCGACCGTCGGTCAGGGTCACCACCGCCTCGCGGGGTTCGAAGCGGGCGCTGGCGACGCGGGCCGGGGCCAGCACCTCGATGCCGGCGTCGATCACCGCCTGCGCCAGGGCGGCGCGGATGTGGCGGTTCTCGATCAGATAGCCCAGCGGCTCGCCGCCGGAGCGGTCGGCGCTCTCGGCGGAATCAAAGCGCAGGAAAAAGGGCCGGGGTCCGCCGGTCGCAGCGCCTGGGGTCTGGCCGTCGGTGACCAGGATCTGTTCGATCCGCTGGGCGTGGGGCGCCAGGGCCGCGCCGACGCCGAGCACACCCCACTGGCGGAAGGCGGCATAGGCGATGGCCGAGGCGCGGCCGTCAAAGGTGGGCGCGACCTGGGCGTCAAAGACCACCGGGTCGATCAGCACCGGCGTCAGCCCGGCCTGCCGCAGCGCCAACGCCAGGGTCGCCCCGGCGATGCCGGCGCCGGCGATGATCACGTCTGTTTCGATCTCGCTCATCAGCGCCGATACGCCCACGAAGCGGGCCGCCCGTCCAGCATCTCTGGGGTTCGGCGCAGGTTTCTTGGACGCGGGGGTCCATCTTTGACTTGCCGGACCTAACCCCCGAGCCTACAGGCTCTAAGGGATGGACCGACGGGTCCAAATTTGATTTCGTGCGTGGGATGGCAGGCATGGCAGGGTTGCCCAAGGTGGGTCTGATTCCGGCGCTGGCGGGCGGCGTCGTCGCCCTGGCGCTGGTCGCCGGCGGGGCGCTGTGGTGGGGCGACAAGCAACACTACGAGGCCACCGACAACGCCTTCATCGCGGCCGACAAGGTCTCTATCGCCCCGCTGATCGACGGCTATGTGACGCAGGTTCTGGTCGACGACAACCAGCCGGTGCAGCCCGGCCAGCTGCTGGTCAGGATCGACCCGGTCAGCATCAGGGCGCGACTGGCCCAGGCGCAGGCCAACGCCCAGGCGCTGGACGCTGGCGTCCGCGCGGTCGACGACAAGGCCAAGCTGGAACAGGCGATGATCGCCCAGAAGTCGGCCGGCGTCGCCAGCGCTCGGGCCCAGGCCGACCTGGCCGGCGCCGAACTCACCCGCTACGGCCAGCTGGCCTCGGCGGGCTGGTCCTCGACGCAGCGCGTGCAGACCGCGCGCGCGGCCCAGTCGCAGGCGGCGGCCGCCGTCGATCAGGCCCAGGCGACGCTCGCCGCCGAACGCCAGGCCGCGGCCTCCCTGGGCTCGGCTCGCGACCAGACCCAGGCGCAGGCCGCCGCCGCGCGCGCCGCCGTCGACTCCGCCCGCATCGACCTGTCGCGCACCGAGATCCGTAGCCCCACGGCCGGCGTCGTCGGCGCCAAGGGCGTGCGGCCAGGTCAGTACGTCCGCCCCGGCGGCACGCTGATGACCATCGTGCCGCTGGCCGAGGCCTATGTGGTGGCCAACTTCAAGGAGACCCAAGTCTCACGCCTGCGCGTCGGCCAGTCGGTGGAGATCCGCGCCGACGCTTTCGGCAAAGAGACCATCCGGGGCCGGATCGACAGCTTCGCGCCGGCCACCGGCGCGGAGTTCGCCCTGATCCCGGTGGAGAACGCCGTCGGCAATTTCACCAAGATCACCCAGCGGCTGCCGGTACGGATCGCCATCGAAAGAAACCAGAGGCTGGCCGGCGCCTTGCGTCCCGGCCTGTCGCTGAAGGTGAAGGTCGACGTGAGCCGCCAGACCGGCGCGTCGTTCGCCGAGGCCGGCCAGGCGCCGGACCGGTACGCCATCCGCGGCGTGACCCGGTGATCCCTTGGCCGACGCGGTCCTCAATCCCGGCCTAGGCGCCGTTTCCCGCCTGCCGGCGCCGGCGCACCTGGGCGCGGACGGCGCCGAGGTGAACTGGACCAGGGTCTTCCTGGGTTTCGGCGGCATGATCATCGGCCAGTTCATGGCCATGCTGGACATTCAGATCGTCGCCAGCTCGCTGACCCAGATCCAGTCCGGCGTCAGCGCCACCGCCGACGAGATCGCCTGGGTGCAGACCATCTATCTGCTGGCCGAGGTGCTGATCATGCCGCTCACCGGCTACCTGACCAAGCTGTGGGGCACGCGGACGTTTTACGTCATCGCCGTGGTGGGCTTCACGGTGACCTCGGCGGCGGTCGGCCTGTCGTCGTCCGTCCCGATGATGATCGGCTTTCGCGCGCTGCAGGGCCTGTTCGCGGGCGCGATGATCCCACCCGTCTTCGCCACGGCCATGACGATCTTTCCACCGGAACGGCGGTTGGTGGCCAATGTCACGGTCGGCCTGATCGTGACCCTTTCCGGCACCATCGGGCCGACCCTGGGGGGCCACGTCACCGACCTTCTCGACTGGCGGTGGCTGTTCTTCATCAACATCCCGGTCGGCGTTCTGGTCATCTTCCTGGTCGGTCGCTACGCCAATTTCGACAAGGGCGACCCGAGCCTGTCGCGGGGGATCGACTGGTGGGGCCTGGGACTGATGGCGGTCTTCCTGTTGTCGCTCCAATACGTCCTGGAGGAGGGCAATGGTGACGGCTGGTTCGAGGACGCGACCATTCTGTGGCTGAGCGTGGCGGCAGCGCTGGCCGGCGTGGCCTTCATCTGGCGACAGTTGACCTATTGGCAGCCCATCGTGTCCCTAAAGCCCTTCGCCGATCCCAATTTCGCCCTGGGCGTCGCCATGACGTTTGTTACCGGCGTCAGCTTGTTTGGCGGCACCTTCCTGATGCCGCTCTATCTGGGGCGGGTGCGGGGCTATTCATCCTCCGAGGTCGGCACCACCATGCTGGTCACCGGCTTGACCATGTTCCTGACCGCGCCACTTGTCGGCCGAATTATCCGGGTGATGGACGCCAGGCTCGCCCTGGTTGGCGGCTTCGCCATGAGCGGCTGGGCGATGCAGCTTGCCGTCCACCTCACGGATCAGTGGGGGTTCGCCGAGTTTTTCGTCCTCCAGGCGGTTCGCGGCGTCAGCATGATGCTGGCCATGGTCGCTGCCCAGCAACTCTCTGTCGCGACGCTACCGCTGCATCAGATGAAGGACGCGTCCGGTCTGATCAACCTGACCCGAAACGTCGCCGGCGCGCTGGGGCTGGCGATGCTCTCGACCATCCTCAGTCACCAGGGCGCGGTCCACTTCATGGAGCTGACAAGCGCCGCCAGCCAGGCCAATCCCACCAGTTCGGCGCTGATGGACGGACTGACCCAGATGATGAACGCCGGCGGTCTCGCCGACCCCGAGGCGACCGCGCGACGCGCCATGAGCGGCCTTCTCCACCGCCAGGCCGCGGTGCTGAGCTTTGGCGACGCCTTCGCCGCCCTGGCGATCTCCTGCTGGATCGCGGCGGCTCTGGGTCTGTTCGCCCGCCCCGGTTCGGCGATGGCGCGTACAGACGACGCGGGCCGCCACTGATGGCGCGCGTGGCCGGCCAGATCGACGTCGCCAAGAACGAGGCGATCCTCGACGCCGCCGTCGATGTGTGGGCCGAGCGCGGCGTCCAGGCGCCGATGGAAGAGATCGCCCGCCGCGCCGGGGTCTCCAAACAGACCATCTATAACCACTATGGCTGCAAGGCCGACCTGGTGCAGGCGCTGTGCGCGCGACGGGTCCACGAGATCGTCGCGCCGCTGGAGGCGCCCGGCGCTATCGAGCAGCCGGCCCAGGCGCTGGCCGCGTTCGGCCGGGTGCTGCTGACCGCCTTGCTGACGCCGCGCTATACGACCCTGCTACGCACCGCCATGGCCAATGTAGCGACGATGCCGGAGGTGGCCCGGGCGCTCTATGAGGCCGGGCCGCGCGCCAGCCGCCGGGGCCTGGCGACCTTCTTGGAAACCGAGACGGCGGCGGGCCGCCTGGCCTGTCCAGATCCCGTCGAAGCCGCCGAGTTCTTCGCCGGCATGGTGATCTCCAGCCGCCAGACCGCCTATCTGCTGGGCGTGCCGCTCGGCCTGACCGATGCGGACATCGACCGGATCGCCCGCGAGGCGGCGACCCGGTTCATGCGGGCGTATGCGGTTTAACCGGCCTGCGCCTCATCCTCGGCAAAGCCCATGATGTGGAAGCCGGCGTCGACGTGGATCACTTCGCCGGTGGTCGAGCGGCCGAGGTCCGACAGCAGCCAGAGCGCCGCGCCCGCCACGCCTTCCATCGAGGTGTCCTCCTTCATGGCCGACAGCGAGCGGCCCTTGGCCAGCATGGCGCGGCCGCCCTGGATGCCGGCCAGCGACAGCGTCCGCATGGCCCCCGGCGACAGGGCGTTCACCCGGATACCCTGGGGGCCCAGGTCTCGGGCGGCATAGCGCGCGGCGGCCTCGAGGCCGGCCTTGGCCACGCCCATGGTGTTGTAGTTGGGGATCGCCCGTTCCGAGCCCATGTAGGTGAGCGTCAGGATCGAGCCGCCGTTCGGCATCAGGGCCGCGGCGCGCCGGCAGCAGTCGGCGAAGCTGAACACCGAGATCTCCATGGCCTGCAGGAAGCCGGCGCGGCTGGCGTTCTCGACGAACGAGCCGCTGATCTGGTCCTTCGGTGCAAAGGCGATGGCGTGGACGAAGAAGTCGATCGTCCCGAACGCCTGCTCAACCGCGGCGAACCCAGCGTCCATCGAGGCATCGTCGGTGACGTCTACAGGCGCCAGGACCTTGACGCCGAGGCTCTCGGCCAGCGGCGCAACGCGGCGCTCCATCCCCGGCAGGTGCAGGAAGGCCATCTCCGCACCCTGGGCGGCGAGCTGGCTGGCGATGCCCCAGGCGATGGACTGGTGGTTGGCCACCCCGGTGACGATCCCGCGCTTGCCGGCCATGAGCGCGCCCTTGGGCATCTGGAAATCTTCGGCCACGTGGCGTCTCCCTCTGGTCTGGCAAGGGTTGTGGCGGGGCCGGCGGAAGAGGGCAAGACCTGCTGAAGCCTCCCCGCACCTAACGAAGCAGCGCTGCGGCCTCACGGGCCAGGGCGGTGATGCGGCCCCAGTCGCCGGCGCGGACGGCGTCCACGGGGGCGACCCAGCTGCCACCCACGCAGACGACGTTGGGCAGGGCCAGGTAGTCGGCGGCATTGCCGGCGCTGATCCCGCCGGTGGGACAGAATCTTGCCTGGGGGAAGGGACTGGCGAAGGCTTTCAGCGCGTCGATGCCGCCGACGACATTGGCCGGGAACAGCTTGAAGCGGGTGAAGCCGGCGGCCAGGCCAGCCATCAGTTCGGTGGCCGTGGCAATTCCGGGCAGCAGCGGAATTGGGCCGTCCGGTCCCTGGCCTTCGATCAGGCCCGGACTGACGGCGAACCGCGCGCCGATGTCGGCCACCGCCTGGCGATGGGCCGGTGTCAGCGCCGTGCCCGCGCCCACCACCGCGCCCTCGATCTCGCCGGCCATGCGTTCGATGCAGGCGAGCGCGGCGGGGGTCCGAAGGGTGATCTCCAGAACCGGCAGGCCGCCAGCGACCAGGGCGCGGCCGAGCGGAACGGCGTGGGCCAGGTCTTCGATGACCAGAACGGGGATGACCGGGGCCAGCCGGAGGATCTCGTCCATGTTCGCCAAGTGGGGGGTCATAGCCGCTCCAGCATCTCCAGCTGGCGCGCGGCGCCGATGATCGCCGGATAGGGATGCAGCACCAGCGAGGTGGGAATCTCGGCGACATAGGCCGACAGCCGGCCCTTGTCCTCGAACCGGGTGCGGAAGGCGCCGGCGGCCAGGCGGTCGGCCATGCGCGGGGCGATGCCGCCGGAGACGAACACCCCGCCGCGTGCGCCGAAGCTGAGCGCCAGGTCGCCGGCGACCGCGCCCAGGATGGCGCAGAAGCGGTCGAGGGTCTCGCCGGCCAGGGCGTTGCCGGCGCTGGCGGCGTCCATCACCGCCTTTTCGTCGACCAGCGGGGCCTCGACCTGCCGCAGGCCGGCCAGCACGCCGTAGAGTTCGAAGAGGCCGCGGCCGGACATCAGCCGTTCGATGGAGACCCGGCCGTGGCGGGCGCGGAACTGGCTCCAGATCTCGACCTCGACATCGTCGCTGGGGGCAAAGGCCGCGTGGCCGCCCTCGGTGGCGACGGCGGTATCGCCGCGCTCGCTGCGCGCCAGGCCGGCCACGCCAAAGCCAGTGCCGGCGCCCAACACCACCATCGGGCAGTCGGCGGCGCCGCGCAGGGCCGGCCCGAGCGTCCTCAGGTCCGCCGGCGCCAGCAGCGGACAGGCCAGGGCCTGGGCGGCGAAATCGTTCATCAGTTCGACCGCCTCGAACGAGAACTGGGCCAGCAGATCGCCCTCGGAGACCTGCCAGTCGAGGTTGGTGAATTCGATCTCGCCGTCGAGCACCGGGCCGGCCACGGCCACCACCGCGCGAGGCGGCTGCTTGTGGTTCAGGGTGCGGCCCAGATAGTCGGCGATCACCTCGCCCAGGGAGCCATAGTTGGCGGCCGTATAGACGTGCAGGTGACGCACATGGCCTTGCGTATCCACCAAGGCGAAGCGGGCGTTGGTCCCGCCGACATCGCCCACCAGACCGGTATATTGCGGCTTCATCAGGCGGCCTCGAACAGGGCGCAGGCGCCGGCGTCGGCGGGCCCCACGGCGCGGCGCATCCAGCCGAACAGCTCCCGGCCATAGCCTGCGCCGCAGGGTGGACAAGGGACGGGGTCGCGAGACCTGAGTTCGGCGGCGTCCAGCTTGATCTCCAGCGTTCCGGTGTGTGCATCGACGCGGATCACGTCGCCGCTCCGCACATAGGCCAGCGCCCCACCGTCGGCCGCCTCCGGCGTCACATGGATCGCGGCCGGCGCCTTGCCCGAAGCGCCCGACATCCGTCCGTCGGTGACCAGGGCCACCTTGAACCCCTTGTCCAGCAGGACGCTGAGCGGCGGCGTCAGGTTGTGCAGTTCCGGCATGCCGTTGGCGCGCGGGCCCTGGAAGCGAACCACGGCGACGAAGTCCCGGTCCAGCTCGCCGCGCTTGTAGGCCGCCAGCAGGTCGTCCTGGTTCTCGAATACGATGGCGGGCGCCTCGATCACCAAGTGCTCGGGCTTCACCGCCGAGGTCTTCATCACCGCCCGGCCGAGCGGACCCTTCATCAGCCGCAGGCCGCCGTGGGGCTCGAACGGGTCTGAGACCGGGCGCAGGATGTCGAGGTTGAGCGAGGTCGCCGTCCCCTCGCGCCAGACCAGCCTGCCCTCATCGAGGAACGGCTCAGTCTGGTAGCGGCGCAGGCCCGGGCCGGCGACGGTCATCACGTCGTCGTGGGCGAGGCCCGCGTCGAGCAGCTGGCGGATGACAAAGCCCATGCCGCCGGCCGCCTGGAAGGCGTTCACATCCTCGGAGCCGTTCGGATAGACCCTGGCGATCAGCGGGGTCACGGCCGATAGGTCGTCGAAGTCCTCCCACGTGATCTGCACGCCCGCGGCGCGGCCCATGGCGATGAGATGCAGGGTGTGGTTGGTCGAGCCGCCGGTGGCCAGCAGGCCTGCCAGCGCATTCACCAGGCTGTGCGCGTCAACCACCGCCGACATCGGCGTATAGGCGTTGGCGCCATCGCGGATTTCCACCGCCCGCTTCGGGGCCGCTGCCACCAGGGCGTCGCGCAAGGGCGTGTTTGGGTGCACGAAGGCCGAGCCCGGCAGGTGCAGCCCGGTCATCTCCATCATCATCTGGTTGGAATTGGCGGTGCCATAGAAGGTGCAGGTGCCGGGGCCGTGGTAGGAAGCCATCTCTGAGTCGAGCAGTTGCTCGCGGGTGACCTTGCCTTGCGCGTAGAGGCCGCGGACGCGGGCTTTCTCGAGGTTGGAAATCCCCGAGGTCATCGGCCCGCTGGGTACGAAAATCACCGGCAGGTGGCCGAAGCTGAGCGCGCCCATGGTCAGGCCGGGCACGATCTTGTCGCAGATGCCCAGCATCAGGGCCGCGTCGAAGGCGTCGTGGGTCAGCGCGACCGCCGTGGCCATGGCGATCACGTCGCGGGAGAACAGCGACAGCTCCATCCCCGGCCGGCCCTGGGTCACGCCATCGCACATGGCCGGCACGCCGCCGGCGTACTGTGCGGTCGCGCCGACCTCGTGCGCCGCGCGCTTGATGATCGACGGGAAGCGTTCCAGCGGCTGGTGGGCCGAGAGCATGTCGTTGTAGGCGCTGACAATGGCGATGTTGGGGGCGGTGGGGTCGCGCATCCGCAGCTTGTCGCCGTCGCTTTCCGCAGCGAAGGCGTGCGCCCAGTTGGCGCAGGAGAGCTTGGCGCGGCCGGGGCCGGCATGACGGGCGGCCTCCATGCGGGCCAGGTAGTCGGCGCGGCTGTCACGGCTGCGCGTGATGATCCGTTCGGTGACGGCCGCGGTGACCGGATGCATGCTCGTCGTCCTTACGGTTTCGGCGCCCAGAAAATCCTCACCGGGACGCGGGCCTGGTGGAGCAGCGCGCTCACCGGCAGATCGGCGCCGGCCTGGGCGTCGGCGATCACCTGCCGCTTAGCCTCCCCGGCGATCAAGAGGAAGATGACGCGCGCCTGTAACAACGCCGCCAGCGTCAGGGTGATCCGCGCCACGGGAGGTGACCCCCAGCCGGCCGGCGATTCCGCCAGCAGCCGAGCGCCGGCGGGGTCCATGGCCTCGCTCAACACCGGGCTGCCGGGGATCAGCGAGGCGACATGTCCGTCCTCGCCCATGCCCAGCATGACCGCGTCGAAGGGCATAAGCTTCCTGAGAGCCGGCTCGGCGTAGTCGGTGAGCGGCAGGAAGCGGGCCGTGGCGGCCTTGCCAACGAACAGCCGCTCGCGCAACAGGCGGGCGTTCGAATGGGGGGACCCGGCGGCCACCTGCCGCTCGTCGGACAGGGTGACGGCAACCTTGCTCCAGGTCAGGTCGGCCTGGCTCAGCCGGTCATAGACGGGGCCTGGCGAGCGCCCGCCGGTCGCCACCAGGCAGGCGCGACCCCGGGCGTCGAGCGCGCCCGCCAACGCGGCCTCAATGGCAAGCGCCGCGGCGTCGGCCAATTGGGCTGAACCTATGAAGGCTTCGAGCATTGCCATGGCCAATAGACCACTCCGCATCTCACGGCTGCCGGGTTCTCGCCTGGAGGAAATACCGGGGGGCAGAATCAGCCCTTGTCGCGGGAACCAACGGGGCGCTCGCACATACAACCCCTGGTTAGGGCGTCACCGAACCCTCGTCACCCCAGTTCCAGTTAATCGAGTAGGCTCATGAAGATCGCCCAGGTCACCCCGCTCTATGAAGCCGTTCCGCCGCGTCTCTATGGTGGCACCGAGCGGGTCGTCGCCCATCTGACCGACGCGCTTGTCGAGCTCGGCCATGACGTCTCGCTGTTCGCCAGCGCCGACGCCGAAACCAAGGCCCGGCTGATCCCGGTGCGCGACCAGGCGATCCGGCTGGATCCGGCGCCGCTGAAGTCTGACCTCGCCGCGCACCTGTCGCTGCTGTCGGAGGTGCGCCGCCGGGCCGCCGAATTCGATGTGATCCACTTTCACACCGACATGATCCACTTCCCGTTCTTTGATCGCAGCGCCGCCATGACGGTCACCACGCTGCACGGCCGGCTGGACCTGAAAGACCTGGCGGGGGTCTACCAGCGCTGGCCGCAGTTCCCGCTGGTTTCGATCAGCGACGATCAGCGTCGGCCCCTGCCGTTCGCCAACTGGGCCGCGACCGTGCAGCACGGCATGGCCGCGGCGCTTTATGATTTCAGCCCCAGGAGCCAAGGCTATCTGGCGTTCCTGGGCCGCATCTCGCCGGAGAAACGCCCCGACCGGGCCATCGCCATCGCTATCGGCACCGGCCGGCGCCTGAAGATCGCCGCCAAGGTGGACGCCGCCGACAGGGTCTATTTCGAGGACCAGATCGCGCCCCTGCTGGACCATCCGCTGATCGAGTTTGTCGGCGAGATCGGCGATGCTCAGAAGTCGGCCTTTCTCGGCGGCGCCGAGGCGCTGCTGTTTCCCATCGACTGGCCTGAGCCCTTCGGCCTGGTGATGATCGAGGCGATGGCCTGCGGGACGCCGGTGATCGCCTACGCCTGCGGCTCGGTGCCTGAGGTGATCGAGGATGGGCGGACCGGCTTCATCGTCCACGACGACGCCCAGGCCATCGCCGCCGTCGGCCGCCTGGCGAGCCTCGACCGGCCTGCCGTCCGCCGGCGTTTCGAGGAACGATTCTCAGCCACCGCCATGGCGACGCGTTATATCGATCTCTACCGTCAGCTGGCCGCAACCAAAGAGGCGAAGCTGGGCATCGCCGCCGAATGAGCTGACCGCATGGACGATCTCGCCCCATCTCCGGAGGCCCCGGCGACCCTCGGCGAGACCCACGAGCCTCGCACGCCAGCCCGCCTCTACGCGCTGAAGGATCGCGACACCTTCCTGGTGGCGGACGCCTTTGGCGATGTCTTAGGGTCCGGCGACGGCCTGTTCCACAACGACACCCGCATCCTCTCCCGGTTCCAGCTGTTCCTCGGCTCGCACCCCCCCTCGTTGCTGTCGGCGGCGATCGCCCGGGACAACGTCTTCTTCACCTCGCACAGCGCCAACCAGCGCCTGCCGTTTCCCGGAGGACCCGTGGCCCCGCCCGGCGTGCTGCACATCGCGCGCAAACGGTTCCTGTGGGATGACCGGCTGTTCGAGCGGATCTGCATGGTCAACTACAGCCGCGACGAGGTGATCGTCCCGCTGACGATCGAATTCGACGCCGACTTCTGCGACATGTTCGAAGTGCGGGGCCTGCGTCGCGCCAGGCGCGGCCAGATGCACCCCGCCGACCTGGACGGCCGATCGGTTGCCCGGCGCTACACCGGGCTGGACGGGGTGACGCGGACCAGCGTGATCAGCTTCTCTGACCCGCCGTTCCGGCTGAGCGAGCACCGCGCGGAGTTCATGTATCCGCTGGGGCCGGAAAGCCGGTTGGAACTCTATCTGGAGATCGGTCTGTGCGCGGGACCGACTCCGACCCGCGAGCGGTTCCGCAGCCATGCGGCCCGGGCGCGGTTCTCGATGCGGGCGCGGCGGCGGCATGGGGCGCGGCTGCGCACCTCCGGGCGACTGTTCAGCGAGTGGATCGAGAAGTCCAAGGCCGACATCGCGCTGCTGACCACCGAGATGGAGACCGGCCCCTATCCCTATGCCGGCATCCCCTGGTTCTCGACCACCTTCGGGCGCGACGCGATCATTACCGCCTGGCAGGTGCTGTGGGTGGATCCCTCGCTGGCCCGGGGGGTGCTGGCGTTCCTGGCCGCCAACCAGGCCACCGAAGTCTCGGCGTTCCGTGATTCCGCGCCGGGCAAGATCCTGCACGAGACCCGCCGCGGCGAGATGGCGACCATGCGGGAAGTCCCCTTCGGTCGCTACTATGGCGGGGTCGACACCACCCCGCTGTTCGTGGCGCTGGCCGGCGCCTACGCCGAGCGCACCGGCGACATGGTGTTGATCGAGATGCTCTGGCCTCATCTTGAGGCGGCCATCGCGTGGATCGAAACCTACGGCGACGCCGACGGTGACGGCCTGATCGACTATGCCCGCGGCGCCACGAGCGGCCTGGCCAATCAGGGCTGGAAGGACAGCCAGGACTCGGTCTTTCACGCTGACGGCCGCTTCGCCACCGGTCCGGTCGCGCTGGTCGAGGTGCAGGGCTACGCCTTCGCCGCCTACCGGGCGATGGCCATGCTGGCGCGGCGACGGGGCGAGGAGGAACAGTCCGCGGCCTGGTCCGTCAGGTCCGAACAGATCCGCCAGAGCGTCGAGCAGACCTTCTGGATGGAGGACGAAGGCTTCTACGCCATTGCCGTGGACGGGGCGGGGGAGCTGTGCCGCGTGCGCGCCTCGAACCCCGGCCACCTGCTGTTTGCCCGGCTGGCGGCCCCGCAACGGGCGCGCAAGGTGGCGCAGAACCTGCTGTCGCGGGATTTCGCGTCGGGGTGGGGCGTGCGCACCCTGGCGCTGGGTGAGGCGCGGTTCAATCCGATGAGCTATCACAACGGCTCGGTCTGGCCGCACGACACCGCGCTCTGTGCGCTGGGCCTGTCGCACTATGGCGAGCGCGACGGGGTGGTCGCCCTGACCGCGGCCCTGTTCGAGACCGCCGCCAGTTTCGAGATGCGCCTGCCGGAGCTGTTCTGCGGCTTTCCGCGTCAGGCCGGCGAGCCACCGGTGGCCTATCCTGTGGCCTGCCTGCCGCAGGCCTGGGCGGCGGGCTCGGTCTATATGATGCTGCAAGCCTGTCTGGGGATCACCGTCAACGCCGCCGAAAGGGTGGTGACGATCGTCGATCCGCGCCTGCCGATCGGCATCGATCGGCTCTGGGTGGACGGCCTGACCCTGGGCGACGAGGTCATCGACCTGGCCTTCGAACGCCATGGCGATCATATCCGGGTGGTGACAGCGGCGCGCGAGGGTCTGGTGGTCGTGCTGGGCTCCGCTCGCTAACGCCGCAGGGGCATGTGGGCCAGGCGCAGGATGTTGGCGGCGCCGGGGGAGCCCATCGGCAGGCCGGCCAGGATCAGCACCCGCTGGCCGGGTTCGGCCAGACCGCTGAGGCCAGCCTGTTCCAGGGCCACGCGGGCCAGATCCTCGGGGTCGAAAAGTTCCGGCGCCACGCGCGCCTCCGCGCCCCACAGGATCGCCAGCTTGCGCGCGGTATTGAGCGAGGGCGTCAGCGCCAGCGTCGGCTGCAGCGGGCGTTCACGGGCCAGCCGCAGCGCCGTCTGGCCGGTGGTGGTGAAGGTCACCAGGCAGGCGGTGGAGGCGGCCTCGGCGGCGCGCCGGGCGGCGGCCACCAGGGCGTCGGCGTCGGCGTCCTCGACCGGATACTCGGCGCGCATCAGCTCGGGCCAACGGGGGTCCTGCTCGACGCGGGTGATGATCCGATCCATGGTCGAGACGGCCTCGACGGGATAGTCGCCCACCGCGCTCTCGGCCGAGAGCATCAAGGCGTCGGCGCCCTCATAGACCGCCCCGGCCACGTCGGAGGCCTCGGCCCGGGTGGGGGTCGGTGAATGGGTCATGCTTTCGAGCATCTGGGTCGCCACCACCACGGGGATGCCGCGCAGGCGGGCGGCGCGGATCAGCTGCTTTTGGACGACCGGCACCTCCTCGGGCGCGAGCTCGACGCCGAGATCACCGCGCGCCACCATGATCGCCTGGGACAGGTCGAGGATCTCGTCCAGCGCCGCCAGCGCCGACGGCTTTTCGATCTTGGCCAGCACGCTCGCGCGGCCCTGCACCAGGCTGCGCAACTCAGCCATGTCGGAGCCGCGCTGGACGAAAGACAACGCCACCCAGTCAACGCCTTCCTGCAGGGCGAAGGCCAGGTCGGCGCGATCCTTGACCGTCAGCGCCGGGATGGGGATCGCCAGGCCCGGCAGGTTCAGGCCCTTGTGATCGGAGAGCGCCTCGCCGGCCTCGACCACCGTCTCGGCGAAGTCGGGACCGTGGCGGACCACCCGCAGCCGCACCTTGCCGTCGTCCAGCAGGACCAGGGCGCCGGTGCGCAACGCGGCGAACACCTCGGGATGGGGTACGCCGATGCGGGCCGCGTCCCCGGGCCGATCGCTGAGATCCAGACGCAGCGCATGGCCCGCACGAAGGCGGACCCCGCCATCGGCGAACGCGCCCAGCCGCAGTTTCGGGCCTTGCAGGTCGGCCAGCACAGCCAGGGGGCGACCGACGGCCGCCTCGGCCTCGCGCACGGCCTGAATGGCGCGGGCGTGCTCGGCGTGGGCGCCGTGGCTGAAATTGACCCGGAAGACGTCGGCGCCGGCGATGGCCAGCTCACAGACCTTCTCCAAGCTGCGGCTGGCGGGGCCGAGCGTGGCCACGATGCGGGCTCTGCGGGCGCGGATCATCGGCGGCTCATCTCGCGGGGTTTCGGAGCCAAGCTTATCGGAGCACGTTAGGTCCGCGTCGAGAGGAAACCGGGCGCGCCGACCGATGATCCGAAACTCCGTCGCCAAGGTCTCCGCCGTGCCGCAAAGTCTTGAACTCTTCCCGATCGGCAACTGCGCGGCCAGCGCCCTGATCGACGCTGGCGGCCGGTTCGTCTGGGCCTGCGCGCCCCGGGTCGACGGCGATCCGTTCTTCTCCGCCCTGCTGGGAGGTCACGCGGCCGCGAGCGCGGAGGCCCAGGGAGCCTGGGCCATCGACGTCGAGGGTGCGGCCCGGGTCGCCCAAAGCTACTTGCGCAACACGCCCGTCCTGCGGACCGAGATCACCGATGCGGCCGGGGCGCGACTGGAGATCCTCGACTTCTGCCCGCGCTATCGGCAGTTCGGCCGGATCTACCGGCCCCTGGCCTTCATCCGTCTGGTAAGGCCGTTGGAAGGGGCGCCGCGGATCCGCATCGCCCTGCGCCCGACGGTGAACTATGGCGCGCGGCCGGCGGAGCGGAGCACCGGCTCCAATCACCTCCGATATCTGGGCGCGACGACGCTCAGGCTCACCACCGACGCGCCGGTCAGCCACATCGCCGAGGAACGCACCTTCCGGCTGGAAGCCCCGATCACAATGGTGCTGGGTCCCGACGAGGCGTTTGATACCGACATCGGGGCCTCGGCGCAGCGCATGCTGCTGGAGACCACCGACTACTGGCGCGGCTGGGTGCGCACACTCTCGGTGCCGCTGGAGTGGCAGGAGGCGGTGATCCGCGCAGCCATCACCCTGAAGCTCTGCACCTATGAGGAAACCGGCGCCATCGTCGCCGCCCTGACCACCTCGATTCCCGAGCATGCGGTCGCGGGCGGCGCGCCGGCGCGCACCTGGGACTACCGCTACTGCTGGCTGCGCGACGCCTACTACGTCGTCCAGGCGCTGAACCGGCTGGGCGCGGCGGACCTCCTGGAAAACTACCTGGGCTATCTGCGCAACCTGGTGGCCCAGGTGGGCGCGGACGGGCATGTGCAGCCGGTCTATGGCGTCGGGCTGGAGCCGGCGCTCACCGAGCGGATCGTCGACACTCTGCCGGGCTATCGCGGCATGGGGCCGGTCCGCGTCGGCAACCAGGCCCACGAGCATCAGCAGCACGACGTCTATGGCCAGATCGTGCTGTCGGCGGTGCAGGCCTTCTTCGACGAGCGGCTGTTCCGGGCGCCCAACGTCGAGGATTTCCGCGCGCTGGAACCAATCGGCGACCGGGCCTTCGAGCTGCATGACCAGCCCGACGCCAGCCTCTGGGAATTTCGCGGGCGCGAGGCGGTACACACCTATTCCTCGGTGATGTGCTGGGCGGCCTGCGACCGGCTGGGCAATGCCGCGCAGAAGCTGGGGTTGGGCGACCGCTCCCGCCACTGGAACGGTCGCGCCGCGCAGATCCGCGCCACCATCGAGACCCGGGCGTGGAATGCCGACCTCGGCCGTTACGCCTCGACCTTCGACGGAGACCAGCTGGACGCCAGCCTGCTGCAGCTGGTCGACGTGCGCTTCTGCGCGGCGGACGATCCCAGGATGCAGGCGACCATGGCGGCGGTGGAAGAGGGCCTGCGGCGCGGACCGTTCATGCTGCGCTACGCCCTGCCCGACGATTTCGGCGAGCCGAAGACGGCGTTCAACTTCTGCACCTTCTGGCTGATCGAGGCGCTGCATCTCTCCGGCCGCACCGACGAGGCGCGGACGCTGTTCGAGGAGATGCTGGGGCGGCGCACCCGGGCCGGCCTGCTGTCGGAGGATATCGCCTTCGACGGCCGGGAACTCTGGGGCAACTATCCGCAGACCTACTCCCTGGTCGGCCTGATCAACTGTGCGACACTCCTGTCCCGGCCGTGGTCGAGCGTGCGGTGAAGTCCAAGGGTCGTCAGCGGCGGGGTTGAATCGCGGCGCCTCCATTATTTTTATACCAATCGCCCCTGACGTTGACTCAGGGATTCCCT
>JANXXA010000581.1 GCA_025350885.1 Phenylobacterium sp. | reverse complement strand
CGGGCCGACCGGCCTCTTGGGCACCGACTGGCTGTGCCCCGAGATCATCGCCCACGAAGCTCAGAAATCCGCCGACCTGCTGGTCGCCCCGACCTTCAACATCGGCATGGCCCAACACCACCTGGGTTTCCCAGGCACCATCGCGCTGCGCCCCTCGACCTTCATGGCGGTGATCGGCGACTGGTGCCGCAGCCTGGGCCTCGCGGGATTCGAGAAACTCTATTTCCTCAACGGCCATGGCGGCAATGTCGCCACCATCGACGCGGCCTTTTCCGAGCTCTACGCCGAGGCCACCTACGCCGGGCGCAACCGGGGATTTGCCTGCAAGCAGAAGAACTGGTGGGAGCTTAAGGGGGTGCTGAGCCTGGCCAACCGCCAGTTCCCCACCGGCCACGGCAGCCACGCGACGCCCTCGGAAATCGCGGTCACCCAGTGGGCCTATCCCGACGCCATCAAGTCGGCGAACTACGCCCCGCGGATCGCCCCCACCGGCCCCATTCGGGAAGCGCTGGATTTCCGCGCCCGCTACCCCGACGGCCGCATGGGCTCCGATCCCGGCCAGGCGACGCCTGAGAAGGGTGGCGAGCTGGTCGCCGCCGCGGTCGCCGGCCTGATCGAGGACGTGGCCGCGTTCAGCGCGGAAGTGGCGCCGGCCTGAGCGGGCTTCTCACCCGGTGAACACGGCCTCGCCGCGCAGCTCGATCAGCCAGCTTGTCAGGCGAAGGCCCAGGCAGGGGCTGGTGGCGCCCGCGCCATCGAGCGTGAACAACGCCCCGTGTCCGGTGCACAGGATGTGGCCCCCGTCGCGCGTCAGATAACGGTCATCGAAGGTGGCCAGTGGCCACCCGGCATGTGGGCAGCTGTCCACGTAGCCCACCAGCAGTTCACCCTTGCGGACGACAAAGCCGGCGAAGATCCGGCCATCCTGACGGAAGCGGAAGCCCTTGGCGCCAGGATCGGCGATCTCGGCCAGAGCGCAGAGCCTGACCCCCGCGACGGGCCGGGCCGGATTGATTTCGCTAGAGCTGGCCAAGGGTCGCGCGGAAGGCTCGGATATCCACCCGCGCCCAGAGCCCCGCCCGGGTGTAGGGGTCCTCCGCGCTGAACGCCTGGGCGGCCGCCAGATCCGGGGCATCGAGGATGATCAGCGAGCCGGCCATGTCGCCCGCCGCGTCGAGGAATGGCCCGCCAAGCTTCAGCTCGTCGATCCGCCCCCCGACCCAGGCCAGGTGGGCTTGGCGGGTCGCCATCCGAAGGTCCAGGGAGTCCGGCTTGTCGAGGCAGGTCAGAACAAACAGCGGCATCGGCTATTCCTCGCGCAGCGGTCGGGAGAGCAGGCCGCGGATGGCGGTGTCGACATCGACCTCTCCGGCCAGGATGGCTGCGGTGGCTTCGCAGATCGGCGCGTCAACGCCAAGTTCGCGGGCAAGTTGGCGCACGGCGGGCGCGGAGGCCACGCCCTCGGCCACCGAGAGCTTTCCGGCCAAGGCCTGCTCCAGGGTCTGGCCGCCGCCCAGGGCCAGGCCGACGCTCATGTTGCGTGATTGCGGGCTGGAACAGGTCAGCACCAGGTCGCCGAGCCCACAGAGCCCAGCCACGGTCGCGGCCTCGCCGCCCAGCGCCACGGCCAGCCGGGTCAATTCCGAAAAACCCCGGGTGATCAGGGCGGCGTGGGCGCTGCGGCCGAGACCCCGCCCCTCGACGATGCCGCAGGCGATGGCCAGCACGTTCTTGACCGCCCCGCCGGCCTCGGCGCCGATCATGTCGGTGGCGAAATAGGGTCGGAATGTCGGCGTCGCGATCCATTCGGCCAGCTGTTCGGCGCAGCCCGGATCGGGACAGGCAAGGGTGACGGCGGTCGGCAGGCCGCGCGCCACCTCGCCGGCGAAACTTGGCCCGGACAATACGGCGGGCTGGGCCTGCGGCAGGGTCTCGGCCAGCACCTGGGTCATCAGCTTCAGCGTGCCCTGCTCGACGCCCTTTGAGCAAAGCGCGATCCGCAGGCCGGCGCGGACGTGGGGCGCGAAGGCGGCGAGGGTGGCGCGCAGATGCTGCGCCGGCGCGACGGCCAGGACGAAGTCGCTGTCCGCCAGGTCGGCCAGGTCGCCGGTGGCGCGGATGCCGGCGTCCAGTGTCACGCCGGGCAAAAAGCTGGCGTTCTCATGGCCCGCGTTGACGCTGGCCACCACCTCGTCCTCGCGCGCCCAGAGCGTGGTCTCCAGACCGGCTGTCGCGCAGACCTGGGCCAGCGCCGTGCCCCAGGCGCCGCCGCCGATGACCCCGGCTTTGATCATGCTTTCGCACCCTTGCGGCCAGGAACATGGATCGGGTTGGCGTCGGCCGCCGCGGCATCTAACGGCCAGCGGGGCCTTGCGGGTGCATCGAGCGGATCGAACATCCCCAGCGCCAGTCGTTCGGCTCCGGCCAAGGCGATCATTGCGGCGTTATCGGTGCAATAGGCCAGCGGCGGCGCGGTGAAGCTGAACCCTCGCGCCCGCGCGGTCGCCTGCAGGGTAGCCCGGACCGCGCGGTTCGCGGCCACGCCGCCGGCCACCACGAAACGCAGGCCCAGGCCCAAGTGCTGCGCGGCATAGGCGATCATGGCGCGGTCGCTGCGCTCGGCCAGCTGGGTGGCGATGGCGGTCTGTACGGCGGCCGCGAGGTCGCGGCGCTCGGCCTCGGTCGAGAGCGTCTCGGCCAGCCGCGCGGCGGCGGTCTTCAGGCCGGAGAAGGAGAAGTCGCAGTCCTTGCGGCCCAGCAGCATCCTGGGCAGCTGAAACCGGGTTGCGTCGCCCCCTTCCGCCAGCGCCTCAAGCGCCGGACCGCCGGGATAAGGCAGGCCGAGCGTCTTGGCGATCTTGTCGAAAGCCTCACCGGCGGCGTCGTCGAGGGTGGAGCCCAGCCGGCGGCAGGCGCCGACGCCCTCGACCGCCAGTAGCTGGCAATGCCCGCCGGAGACCAGCAACAGCAGGAAGGGATAGGCGACCTCCCCCGCCAGCCGGGCGGAAACCGCGTGACCCTCCAGGTGGTTGACGGCCACCAGCGGCAACCCCCGGGCCAGCGCGATGGCCTTGCCGAACGACAGCCCGACCATCACGCCGCCGACCAGTCCCGGACCGGCGGTGGCGGCGACCCCGGTCAGCTGGTCAAATCCCAGCCCCGCCTCGCGCATCGCCTCGGCGGCAATGACGTCGATGCTCTCCACATGCGCCCGCGCCGCGATCTCCGGCACCACCCCGCCGAACGGGGCATGCGCCGCGATCTGGCTGGCGATCACCGAGGACAGCACCTCCACCGCGCCGTCCGGCCCCCGGCGCACGACGGCGGCGGCGGTCTCGTCGCAGCTGGTTTCCAGACCGAGGACCACGTGGGGGGTCGTCATTGCGGGCAGGGTCATCCGGTTGCCGGGGGGCGGCGGCTCCTGTAGCAGCCGCATCTTAGCTCCGCTCCGAGGTAGACCGCCGCCCGTGACCACGCAACCGTCCCTCAGAGCGCCAGGGTCCTGGGCGCAGGTGCGGATCGGCGCGCGCGGGTCAAAGCTGTCGCTCGCCCAGGCCGGCCAGATGCAGCGCCGCATCGCCGCGGCGCTGGGCGCCGACCCGGAGGACCCAGCCCAGGTCGAGGCGGTCGCCCCGCTGATCGTCATCACCACCACTGGCGACCGGGTGCAGGATCGCCGCCTGCTGGAGATCGGCGGCAAGGGGATGTTCACCAAGGAGATCGAGGAGGCTCTGCTGGCGGGTCGCATCGACTGCGCCGTCCACTCGCTGAAGGACATGCCGGCGCTGCTGCCCGACGGCCTGTGCATCGCAGCGGTCCCTGAGCGCGAAGACCCCCGTGACGCCTTTCTGAGCCTGAAGGCCGATCGACTGGAGGACCTGCCGCGGCGCGCGGTGCTGGGTACCGCCAGCCTGCGACGCCAGGCCCAGGCCCTGCACCGCCGCCCCGATCTCGACGTCCAGATGCTGCGCGGCAATGTCGATACGCGCCTGGCCAGGCTTGAGGCCGGGGTCGCCGACGCCATCCTGCTGGCCTTCGCCGGCCTGAAGCGTCTGGGTCTGGATCATCTGCCCAAGAGCCTGATCGATCCGGTGGAATGTCCTCCGGCCCCGGGGCAGGGGGCTCTGGCTATCGAGACCCGCACGGGGGATTGCGACGCGGCCTGGGTGCAGGCGATCCGGCACGGCCCGACGGCTGTCGCCGTAGCCGCGGAGCGTGGGGCGCTGATGGCGCTGGAGGGCTCCTGCAAGACCGCCATCGGGGCCTACGCCCGGTTCGAGGGCGCGCACCTGAAGCTGATCGTCGAAGCGCTTTCCACCGATGGCCAGAGGCGCTTCCGCCACGCCGGCGAAGCGGACATGACCGAACTCGCCGACCCGGAGGCCTCGGCCAGGGCGCTGGGCCTCTCGCTGGGCCTGGCGGTCAAGGCCGAAGCCGGTGACGCGATCGACCTCTGACGCCTGCCAGAGCCTGATCTCTGGCCGGCTGGTATCAGACCCTGGCCATCACCAGGCAGCCGTTGGTCCCGCCGAACCCGAAGCTGTTGGACATCACCGTCTCGAGCGGCTTGTCGGAGCGTTCCAGCAGGATCGGCAGGTCGGCGAAGGCGGGGTCCAGGGTGTCGATATGGGCGCTCTTGGCGGCAAAACCGTTGTTTAGCATCAAGAGGCTGTAGATCGCCTCCTGAGCGCCGGCCGCGCCCAGGCTGTGGCCGGTCAGCGACTTGGTCGACGAGATCAGCGGGGCCTTGTCTCCAAACACCGCGCGGACCGCTTCCATCTCTTTGATGTCGCCCACCGGGGTCGAGGTGCCGTGCGGGTTCAGATAGTCGACGGTGCGGCCGCCGATCGTCGACATGGCCAGCGTCATGCATCGCGCCGCGCCCTCGCCCGACGGGGCCACCATATCGAAGCCGTCGGAGTTGGCGCCGTAGCCGATGATCTCAGCGTAGATCTTCGCGCCGCGCGCCTTGGCGTGCTCGTACTCTTCCAGCACCAGGATGGCACCGCCGCCGGCGATCACGAAGCCGTCGCGGTCCTTGTCGTAGGCGCGGCTGGCCACGGCAGGCGTCGCGTTGAAGTTCGAGCTCATGGCGCCCATGGCGTCGAACAGGACACTCAAGGTCCAGTCCAGCTCCTCGACGCCGCCGGCGAAGACCACGTCCTGCTTGCCCATGGCGATCTGCTCATAGCCGACGCCGATGCAGTGGGTGGAGGTGGCGCAGGCCGACGAGATCGAGAAGTTCAGGCCCTTGATCTTGAACCAGGTGGCGAGCGTCGCCGACGGGCCGGAACTCATCGCCTTGGGCACGGCGAACGGGCCGACCCGCTTGGGACCCTTGGTGCGGGTGATCTCCGCGGCCTCGACGATGGCGCGGGTCGAGGCGCCGCCGGACCCGACGATCAGACCCGTCCGCGCGTTGGAGACGTCGGCTTCCTCCAGGCCGGAGTCGGCGATCGCCTGTTCCATGGCGATGTGCCCGAAGGCCGTACCCTGGGCCAGGAACCGTGCGGCCCGGCGGTCGATCATCGATTCCCAGTCGATCCGGGGCGGCGCATGAACCTGGCTGCGGAAGCCCAGTTCGGCATACTCCGGGGCGGCGACGATCCCCGATCTGGCCTCGCGCAGAGAGGCCAAGACCTCATCCGTGTTATTGCCGATGGACGAGACGATGCCCATTCCGGTGACGACGACGCGGCGCATGTCGGGCCCCTTACGACCTCTGGGACAGACCGACCCTTAAGTCGGCTGCGGTATAGATGGCGTTCCCATCGGCTTCCAAAACCCCATCGCCGACGCCCATGACCAGCCGGCGATTGATGACACGCTTCATATCGACCTTGTAGGTCACTTTCTTGATGGCGGGCGTGACCTCGCCGCCGAACCGGACTTCGCCGCAGCCGAGCGCACGGCCGCTGCCCTTGCCGCCGATCCAGCCGAGGTAGAAGCCCACCAATTGCCACAGCGCGTCCAGGCCCAGGCTGCCCGGCATCACCGGGTCGCTGATGAAGTGGCAGTCGAAGAACCAGAGGCTCGGGTCAATGTCGAACTCCGCCTCGATATAGCCCTTGCCGTGCGCGCCGCCGTTATCGTTGATCTTGGTGATGCGGTTGAACAGCAGCATCGGCGGGGCCGGCAACTGGGCGTTTCCGGGTCCATACATCTCGCCGCGCGCGCAGGTCATGAGCTCGTCGAAACTGTAGCTGTCCTGGGCCTTGGAGTCCGTCATCTGAGTTCCGATTCCGTAAGGGGTCTGGCCGTAGCAGAGCCGTCGCCGCGGCTCAATGGGGGCTCAAGCGCGGTTCAGTGGCCGCCTTGCGCGCATTGCGCGGTCTCGGTCGCCCCCCAGAGTACGCCTTCGCGGACCCAGCCGGACGCATGATCAGCGCGCACCCGGCACCAGCCCTGGTCGCAGCGATCCAGAACGGCGAGCGCGCGAGGGTTCAGATAGGCGTTCGTTCTGGCGTCGGCCCGGGGCTTTCGCAGCAGCGGGACGGGGTGGGTCTGGGTGTTCAGCGCCATGCGCCGGCCGTCGGTAACCCGTTTGTGGACCCAGGCCAGCGCGCCTTCCGGATCGCGCACGCGGCGCCACTCATTGGTCTCGGCGATGACCTGCAACGGCAGGCCGCGCGCCCGGTAGACGAACAGCAGCTTGTGGTCGTCGCCGGGTCCGGCGCGGGCGTTGACCTTGTCGAACTTCAGCGAGACGTAGCGCGGCACCGGCATGCCGGACGGGGTCTGCCGCTCCACCCGGCAATCGCCAGCGCGCGCCGGCGCCGTAACCAGGCCCGACCCCAGGCAAGCCAGGATCAGCAGACCAAGCGCCGTGCTTTTCACCGTCGGCCGGGCCACAATGCACATTCGAAGCGCCTCACCTTGGCCGCCCACGGCGCCTTTGCTAGAGGTTCTGACAATACGGCGCGCCGACGGACCGGCGTAAAACCACGTTGCCACTTCAGGTTCCGCTACTCTCAAGCACAAATGCCAGCCCGCAAGCCGAAAGTCATCGTCACCCGCAAACTCCCCGATCCGGTGGAGACGCGCATGCGTGAGCTGTTCGACACCGAACTCAACCTCACGGACGCGCCGCTGAGCCGCGCCGAGCTTGAGGTTTCCGTGGGCCGCGCCGATGTGCTGGCGCCGACCATCACCGACAGGATCGACGCCGCCCTGTTGGCCAAGGCCGGAGACAGGCTGAAGCTGATCGCCAACTTCGGAGCCGGCATCGACCACATCGATGTGGCCGCCGCCAATGCGCGCGGGATCACCGTGACCAACACCCCCGGCGTGCTGACCGAGGACACCGCCGACCTGACCATGGCCCTGATCATGGCGGTCGCCCGGCGGATCGTGGAGGGCGCCAACGTTACGCAGGCGGGCGGCTACACCGGCTGGACGCCGACCTGGATGATGGGCCGGCGGATCACCGGCAAGCGACTGGGGATCATCGGCATGGGCCGGATCGGCCAGGCGGTGGCCCGGCGCGCGCGGGCCTTCGGCCTGCAGATCCACTACCACAACCGCAAACCCGTCGGTCCCAGGATCACCGAGGAGCTGGAGG
>JANXXA010000555.1 GCA_025350885.1 Phenylobacterium sp. | reverse complement strand
CCCCGGCCGACTAGGGCCCAGGCGCGGTCAATCGCGGACGTGCCGACCTGGTCGGCGTCAGTGACTAAGTAGAATGAAACGTTCAGGAGCGTTCAGCAGGTCGTAGGTCACGCCCCCGAAAGCCCATTCCCCGAGCCGTGTATGGCCGTAGGCGCCGGCCACGATCAGGTCGGCGCCGACCTCCTGGGCCGCGATCTGGAGTTCCGTGGCGACCCTTTCGGGCGCTGTGGCCACGGCCTTGCCGAAAGCCTCGACACCGTGCCGGCGAAGCTGCTGGACCACGTCCGAAGTGTTGAGGCGCGCATCGGCAACACCGTCCCGCGCGCAGCATTCGACGACGACGACCTGTTCGGCGACTTTCAGGAACGGCAGGCTGTCGGCAACCGCGCGGCGGGCCTCGCGGGTGTCCTTCCAAGCCACGATGACGGCGCGGCCGTGGAATTTTCCGGGCTTGGGCGGCGCCACCAGCACCGGGCGGCCGCACTGCATGGCCAGTTCAGCGGGAAGGACCGCGCGATAGTTTCCTTCTCCCCCCAGCGGCGCCCCGCCGGCCACGACCAGGTCGGCGGAGCGCGCATGGCGCGCCATGACGTTGGCCGGAAAGGCTTCGACGGATGCCCAGTTGGTCCTCAAGCCGCTGGTCTTGGCCTGGAAGGTTTGCTCGGCGCGCTTCAGGTCGCCCTCGACCAGGCTCTGCAGCTGCACGACCCACTCCCCGCCAAGCATGCCGTAGGGGTCCCCGTAGGTCTGGAGCATCTCGGCGCCGACGCCCATCAGGGTCGCGTCGAACATCCGCGCCAGATCGACCGCGACCTGGAGGCGCCCGGACGCCTCGGTGTTTCCCTCGACGTGGACGAGGATGCTGCGCAGCAGACCCTCGCGCTTCGCGGCGTCCTGCTGAACATGGGCGTCCTCAATCATGGTCATGACGGGATCCTCCTAAAAATCTGGGGATTGGGCGACCGGAGCCTTCGGTGTGTTCACCCACACACGGGCCGAGACCGTGAAAGGCTACGCGGCCAGGCGCTCGAGGGCCGGCCAGCGGGTCACCCGGAATTGTCGGGAAGTTGCGAACTCGACGATCCGCGAGCCCTGCAGTTGGGTCACCATGCGGGAAACGGTCTCGATGGTGAGACCGAGGTAGTCGGCCATGTCCTGGCGGCCCATGGGGAGCGACACATCCTCGGAGCCGACGCGGTGGGCGACATCCATCAGGAAGCTGGCGACCTTTTCGCAGGCGCTCTTGCGGCCAAGCATCAGGAGATGCTCCTGCGTCCGTTCCAATTCGCGGCGGGTCGCTTCCCAGAGGGTTCGATCCAGGCTGCCCTCGCCGCTCAGGGCGTTTAACGAGGAGCGCTTGACGACCCGGACTACGCAGTCGCTGAGGGCTTCGGCCGAGAACCGATAGATGTCGCCGATCTCCAGCCCGATGATGTCACCCGGATAGTAGAAATCGCCGATCTGGCGGCGCCCGTCGCTCAGCAGCCGGGTGGTCCGCACCGCGCCTGAGACGACGCTGTGGATCATGTCGGCCTCTTCGTCCTGGCCGAAAATCTCCTCACCCTTGGCGAAGGTCATCCGCAGACCCACGCGGTCCATCAGGTTGTCGATGGGCGGCGCGGTCGGCGCGGTGTCCGGCGAGTAGGCGAGGGTCATGGGAAGCTCCTTCATCCGATGACCCCAGACTGGCGCGATGTCTGGTTCGACGAAATTCGTGTGCGCCCCCTAGGCGCCAGTACGGAGGGCGGAGGGCTCGAGCCGGGCAAGGCCTCCAAAGTGCGCGCTGACGGCTCGGCCCACGCCTTGCAGGACATCCTCCGCGGCCTCCGCGGTCAGGTTGGAGACGATGCCCCCAGCGTGCACATGGTCCACGACCTGCAGCCCGCACATGGCTGCAAGATGCCGATCAAAGAGGCTCATCAAGGTTTGCAGGGCGCCGGTGTCTCGAACCCACTGGTCAGGTGCGCCTGACGTTGAGAAGCTGATCAGCTTCTTCCCGTCGAGAAGGCTCTCGGCGCCGCCCCTTCCGGGTTCGTAGCCGAACCCCATGCCGAACACCCGGTCCACATAGCCCTTCAGGATGGCGGGTGGGGCGTTGAACCAGAAGGGATAGACGAAGGCGAAAACGTCGACGTCCGCCAGCTGCTTGCGCTCGGCAATCACGTCCGCGCCGAACTGGA
>JANXXA010000537.1 GCA_025350885.1 Phenylobacterium sp. | reverse complement strand
CACACTGGTGACGCCGGACAAAGTCCTGACGCCCGCCGCCATCGCCGCCGTCCAGCGGCTGGGCGCCGCCGGCATCGGCTTTTCGATCGTCTCCGCCCGCCCGCCGCGCGGCATGGCCTCGGTCGCCGCGGCGCTCAAGGTCTGCCTGCCCTTCGCCGCCTTCAACGGCGGCAGCCTGGTGGAGCCCGACCTGCGGCTGATCTCGGCGCTGCGGCTGGCGCCGGAGGCGGCGCGCGCGGCGTTGGCGCTGCTGGCGGCGCGCGGGGTCGAGGCCTGGGTGTTCGCCGACGAGACCTGGCGCCTGCTCGATCCGCACGGCGCCGAGGTGACCCGCGAACGCCACACCCTGGGGTTCGACCCGACTGTCGTCAGGGGCTTCGAGGACGTCATCCTCCGCATCGACAAGATCGTCGCGGTCTCCGACCACCCCGCAAAGCTGGCCGCGGTCGAGGCCGATATGCGGGCCCGGCTCGGCGATACGGCGGTCGCGCAGCGGTCGCAGGCCTACTATCTCGACATAACCCCGCCCGGCGCCGACAAGGGCCACGCCGTCCGCGCGATCTGCGAGCGCGCCGGCGTGACGCTGGCCAACACCGCGGTGATCGGCGACATGGGCAACGACATCGCCATGTTCCGGATGGCGGGGCTCAGCATCGCCATGGGCCAGGCACCGGACAACGTCCGCGCTGCGGCGAAGCTGTCCACCGCGGCCAATACCGAGGACGGCTTCGCCAAGGCGGTGGACCGCTTCATCCTGCCGGTGGCGCCCTAGCCTTGGCGCGCCCGCTGATCATCGCGCCCTCCGTGCTCGCGGCCGATTTCGGGCGGCTGGCCGAGGAGGTAGCGGCGGTCGATGCGGCCGGCGCGGACTGGATCCACGTGGACATCATGGACGGCCGCTTCGTGCCGAACATCAGCTTCGGGCCGGACGTGGTGAAGGCGATCCGCCGCGCCACCCGCAAGCCGCTGAACCTGCACCTGATGATGGTCGAGCCGGAGCGCTATCTGGAGGCCTTCGTCGAGGCCGGCGCCGATCACCTGCTGATCCAAGTGGAACCCGGCTCAACGCTGCATCTGCACCGGGTGCTCGGGCGTATCCGCGAGCTCGGCCGCAAGGCCGGCGCCGTGCTCGATCCCGCCACACCGCCGGAGATGCTGGAATTCGTCCTGCCGCTTTGCGATGTGGTGCTGGTGATGACCGTCAATCCGGGCTTCGGCGGCCAGGCCTTCCTGCCCGACATGCTGCCCAAGATCGCGCGCCTGCGGGCCATGTGCGATGCGCGCGGCCAGGGCACGGTGATCGAGGTGGACGGCGGCCAGTGCGCCGGGACCACGGCCGCTGTGGTCGCCGCCGGCGCCGACGCCATCGTCGCGGGCTCGGCGATCTTCGGCGCGAAGGACTACGCCCAGGCCATCGCCGAGATCCGCAGGGCGGGCGCAGCATGACGGCGCGCGCCCCGCCAACCGTGCTTGTGATTATGGGGGTCTCGGGATCCGGCAAGACCACCGTCGGCAAGGCCCTGGCCAAGCGCCTTGGCTGGACATTCCAGGAGGGTGACGATTTTCACCCGCCCGCCAATATCGCCAAGATGAAGGCCGGCATTCCGCTGGACGACGCCGACCGTGCGCCCTGGCTCGCCAAGGTGCAGGCCTGGATCAGCGATCAACTCGCCGAGGGCGAAAGCGGCGTCATCGCCTGTTCGGCGCTCAAGCGGACCTACCGCGACGCTCTCGTGGACGGCCGCGACAACGTCATCCTCGTGTACCTCTCTGGCAGCAAGGCTCTGATCGCCAGCCGGCTCAAGTCGCGCCGCGGCCACTTTATGCCACCGGCGCTGTTGGACAGTCAGCTCGCCGCCCTGGAAGCGCCCGAACCCCTGGAAAAGCCGATCATGGACGCCATCGACCAACCGATCCCGGCTCAAATCGAGGCGATACTGCATGCCCTTGCGGAGCGCTTAGGGGCGCCGATGACCTGACTTTGTCGCCGCGCAGCAGACGCGCTTGCCTTCCCGATTCCCTGGGCTGGGAACGTGTGCCGGCGCCGCCTGTTCCGTAAGCTGGGGAGTTCCGGTGTCGATCGGAAACCTCACCGACTGGCGTTCAGAATGGGGCGTTCATGCCTGATGAAATTCCCGGTGCCTCAGACCGCGCGAGAATACGCGAGAAGGCGCTCTCGAGATGGGACAACGAAGGCGGTGCGAGCCGCCAGGGACCACAAGTAGGCTCACCCGCGGAGGAAGCGGCCCGCGGCTCTGCAGGCGTCGACGAGCGGACCTCAAACCGTCCGGCGGATCCCGATGGCTAAGCGCTTCAATGTCGGTGAGCGGGTCAGCTGGAACTCCGAGGCCGGCCGCGTCCGCGGAACGATCGTCCGCGTCCATACTCAGGACATCGACTACAAGGGTCATACCCATCACGCGAGCCCTGCGATCCCGCAGTACGAGATCAAGAGCAGCAAGACTGACCACATCGCCATGCACCTTGGCGCCGCGCTCAGCCGGTTGAAGGCATGAGCGACAGGGCCAGGAAGCCGGAGCCGTTAGAGACGGCCCTTTCCCACGCCGACGATCACCTGCTGGTGGATCACTGGATGCCGCCGCAAGCTGGCATCATCCCGCGCGTGCGCATCGGTCGGCGCTGGATCAGCGTGCTCTGGGCGCTGCCGATCGGGAGCGTCGCGCTGATGGTGTTGATCGCCGTCGCCCAGGCGCTTCGCGAGCTGCCGCAGGTGAAGGCCTTCATCGCCCAGCACCCTGGTATCGCCCAGGCCGCGCCATCGGTGGATTCAGGCTTTCCCTGGTGGCTGCAGCTTCAGCACTTCGCGAACATGTTCTTCATGCTGTTCATTATCCGGGCCGGCTTGCAGATCCTCGCCGACCATCCGCGGCTCTACTGGCGGCGCGATTGCACGCCGGGAACCGACTGGTTCCGTTTCCAGCGCCCTGTGCCGAAAGGTCGGATTTGGACCGCCAAGGACGACTCCGTCACCCTTCCGACATGGCTCGGCATTCCCGGCCTGCGCCATACCCTGGGCCTGGCCCGCTGGTGGCACTTCTCGATCAACCTGCTGTGGGTGATCAACGGCGTGCTCTTCTACGGACTGCTGTTCGCCACCGACCAATGGCGGCGGCTGGTTCCCCTGACCTGGGAGGTCTTTCCGGCCGCGCTCTCCACTGCCATCCAGTACGCCTCGCTGAACTTCCCGGTGGACCACAGCTGGACGCGCTACAACGGCCTGCAGCAGCTCAGCTATTTCGTGACCGTGTTCGTGGCCGCGCCGGTTTCGATCGCCACCGGCCTGATGCAGAGCCCGGCGATCGCCAACTCCCTGGGCTGGCTCGGAAGAGTGCTCAACCGACAGGCCATGAGGTCGTTCCACTTCATCTCGTTCGCTTGGTTCGTGACCTTCATCACGATGCACGGGGTCATGGTGTTCATCACCGGCCTGCGGCAAAACACCAACCACATGTTCGCCGGCGTCGAGAGCGAGGCCTGGGCCGGTCTGCCGCTGTTCCTGCTGGCCATGGGCGTCATGGCGATAGCCTGGCTCCTGGCCTCGCCGTTCACGAAACGGCACGCGCGGCTGGTGCAGCGGACCGGAAGGTTCATGATCGGCTGGCTGAGGACCTTGGCCACGCGAACGGACCCAAGGACGCAGTTCGACGAGAGCGACATATCGCCGTTCTTCTGGCCGAACGGTACGATGCCGAACTCGCCGGCCTTCGGCGCCTTGGCCTCGGGCGCCTTCGCTGACTACCGACTGCGGATCAGTGGCCTGATCGAAGCGCCCCAAGAGCTGTCACTGGCCTTCCTGAAGGCAATGACGAAGCAGGCGCAGATCACCGACCATTTCTGCATCCAAGGCTGGTCCGGCGTCGCCAAATGGGGTGGCGTGCCGATGCGCGATATCCTCGACCTCGTCCGCCCCCTGCCAGAGGCCCGCTATGCCGTCTTCTATTCCCTCGCGGATGGGGCTGATGGCGGGCGCTACTATGACGTCCATGACCTCGCGAACATGCGCCACCACCTCACGCTGCTGGCCTATGAGATGAATGGCGAGCCGCTGAACATCCTCCACGGCGCGCCGCTAAGGCTGCGGTGTGAAAACCAGCTCGGCTACAAGATGGTCAAATGGATCGCGGCCATAGAGTTCGTGGAGTCCTTCGCCCATCTGGGCGCGGGGCAAGGTGGCTACAACGAAGACCATGAATTTTACGGCTGAGCTCTCGCTTAGAGCGGAGGCTGCGGCGCCCAGGCTTCACTGGAAGACGGAAGCACCGTCATGACGGCCACGGTCCCTGATACGCCGCGGCCGTACTTCACAATTGGTCATTCCACCCGGTCTGTCGAAGAGGTCGCCGATCTCCTTCAAGCGGTCGGAGCCGACATGATCGTCGATGTCCGCAAGATGCCGCGCTCTCGGACCAATCCCCAGTTCAACAGCGACGTCCTTCCCGATGCGCTCGCCGAACGGCAAATCGGCTATCGCCACATCGCGGTCCTGGGTGGGTTGCGTGGGCGCCAGCCCGGCCTCGAGGTTTCGCCCAACACGCTCTGGCGGAACAAGAGTTTCCGGAACTACGCGGACTATGCGCTGACGCCGCCATTCAGAGAAGGGCTCGCCGAGTTGATCGCCCTGGGCCGCGAGCGCACCTGCGCGATCATGTGTGCGGAAGTTCTGTGGTGGCGATGTCACCGGCGGATCATTGCCGACTACTTGCTCGCGGATGGCGCGGCCGTCTTTCACATCCTGGGTCTCCACGACGTAAAGCCGGCCGGCTTTTCCCCCGTTGCTGAGCCGATTCCCGAAGGCCTGCTTTATCGAGAGCGGCTCAGCGCCGACCCTGACGAGCCGGTTTAAGCGCCAGAGATGGCGCCCTCCCTCGTTTGCGCGGGAGGCCCTCCAAGTGACGTTACAAATCATGAGCAACAGAGAGCTGGCGCGGCTTGAAGTTCTGCGCGATCTGAAGAGCGGTCGGCTATGGTCGCCCCATGCCTGATGCACGCGGCACAAGAGCTGTGATTCTCGAGCGACCGCCGCGACCATCAGCCGCCCTGGCTGAGTGGCGGGAGGTCATGGGTTAGGGTCAAGCGGGGGCGGGGGAACGGCGCCAAACTGGAGACGAATTGCCGCTCGCCTGACAGCACCGCCATCCTCAGCCCAATCGATCAGGATCGATCAAGCCAGCATCTGCTGTGCCGACAGGTGTGGGCGCTTGCCTGGGTGGGCAGGATCGGCGTCAAATGGAGACCGAGCGACGCGGAAGGCGCGATGGCAGGCAATTCAGGACCCGACGACGCGCGCCCGACGCCCTGGTGGCAGACCTTGCCGGGCATACTGACGGCCGTCGCCAGCCTGCTCACGGCCGCGGGCGGCCTGCTTCTGGCGCTGCATCAGGTGGGACTGCTCGACCGCGGCCGCGCCGCGCCCGTCGCCACAACTCCGGCGGGCAGGGCGGCCCAGGCACATTCCGCGGCGCCGACCCCGCCGCCGGAGAC
Organism: Phenylobacterium sp.; assembly: GCA_025350885.1. Taxonomy (GTDB): domain Bacteria; phylum Pseudomonadota; class Alphaproteobacteria; order Caulobacterales; family Caulobacteraceae; genus Phenylobacterium. The sequence continues at coordinate 755 of JANXXA010000537.1, read as the reverse complement.
GGTGCCCGGTGTGAGCTTCCCCGCCGGCGCAAAGGTGACCCTCGGCAACAATCGCGGCCGGGGAACCTACGAACTGCTGGACGCCCAATTCCAGGGCCGAACCGCGGACGCCGGGACGCTGACCCTGCACATCCGGCTGACCAACGCCGGGCCGGCCGACATCGGCTTCTGGAGCGATTCCTTCCGACTGTCGGTCGATGGAGTGCCCCGCGCCCCGACCAGCCGGCTGAACGATCTGGTGGAAGCCCGCAGCGCCAAGGAGGCCGAGGTGCTCTTCGCCGTCCCGCTCACGGCCCGGAACCTCAGCCTGTCCATCAGCAGCGGCGAGGAGGACGGCGCGATACCCCTCACGCTGCGCGGGTCGAGGTGACCATGAGACAGCTGGGGATCGCGGCCGTCCTTTGCGCCGTGTCGTACACGGTGTGGAGCCCGGCGTGGGGCGTGCGTCGAGGGCAGGCGCGACCGAACTTCAGCGTCCAGCACCGGACCGTCTCGCAGCTGATCTCGATGCCCGTTGCGCAAGAAGTTCCTCAACGTCCCGGAAGCTGATCGTGAACCGGAAGTACAGCCACACCGCGTGGCGGATCACGTCAGGCGGAAACCTGTGGCGCTTGTAGGAAATCGTTCTCATGGGCGGCTCCATCCCGACCACACGGCCAGTTCGGAGCAAGTCCGCCGACCGATTTTCCGCCAGGGACTCGACCAGTGGCGCGCCTATTAGCCTTGGCTTTACCCGCTGAAAGCGGCCCTGGAGC
>JANXXA010000524.1 GCA_025350885.1 Phenylobacterium sp. | reverse complement strand
CGCCACGGGCGCTTCGAGCTGGACGGCCGGCCCTATGACTTCCGGCTACGGTCCTCGTTTCCTTCGCGGCTCAGCCGGGAATTCCTGCTGGTTGATCGGGTGTCCCCGCTCCGGGGCCACCATGTCGATGGTGACCTCGCTCACCGCGACGAAGTCCTGGGCCCGCTGCGGCTCGTCTGACGGGATCACCACGACCATCTCGGCCGGGAGGATTTGCAGCTGCCGGATCAACTCAGAAACGGTCATGGGTCCTCACATCGATTGGGCAGGTTTCGGCGGGGTCAGATCCGGCCGAGCATTGGAAACTCAATACCATTCCCGTTCGCCACTGGGGCGTCAGAGACCCGCTGCGCGCCCAACCGTCCGACGTCATTCGGAACGTCGCCCTTCGCGCCAACGGCGAAGGATGAAGATCAGCTTGGTCGCCAGAAGCACGAGCGCGACCCACTGGAACACGGTCAGCCCTGTCACGCCCTTTTCGCATCCGCAGTAGGTCAGCTCGACGACCGAGCAGGTAATCAACAGGTGATCTATGGTCACTTCGGTTCTCCTATTCACCGGAGATCCACCTAATTAGGTCATTGACCATCGTCCTGTTCGTTCAGTAAGCTACCATAATCCGAGCATGAAAATGTACAGCCGCATGAATACCTAACTGAGCAGTTCTGTATAGGCCTATGCACTTGCCCGGCTAAGGTATCCGAGGCAGTCTGAGCCTTCGCAACGCGAGATGGGGTTTGGCTAGAATGCTGGGTCACGCGACGGATGTGATGGAATGGCACTGACAGCGCGAGCGTGGTCGGAACTCCAGAACGACCGGCAATTGAGCGTCGCCGTGGGGCTGACCTTCAAAGAGATCCGCGGCGAGTCGCCCATCCGCCTCACCCTATTTGACCGCGACGCAGCGCGCGGTGATCTCTTGGAAGACGTAGTCGGAGTCCGTCACCGGCAGCAGCCGGAATGCCGTGGCGTCCTCCGGATTGTAGCGGTAGGTCGCCCCCATATAGACGCGCTCATAGGACCCCGAGGCGTTCGTCACCCAGTCGCCGGCGTTTCCCACTGTGTCGATCAGGCCGAAGGGGCTGCGCTCCTTCGGGTAAGCCATGACCGGCTGCAGGGCCGGCGACACCGCACCCTTTTCCGGCAGGCCCGGGACGTTGGCGCGGCGCCCGTCGAACCGGTCGCCCCAGGGGTAGACCCGTCCGTCCACGCCGCGCACCGCCAGTTCCCACTCCAGGTCGGAGGGCAGGCGCTTGCGCTGGCTCTGGCAATAGACCTCGGCCTCCAGGCGGGTCATCACCGCCGGGCACGCCGAGCAAGGCAGCTTACCTCCGCCCACGACGATGTCGCCGGGCGCCTCCACCGTCTGATTGGCGCCCGCCGCGATTACCCCGAAGATGTCGCCCAGGTCCTTATTGAGGGTGCGCACCTGCCCCAGACCGACCGCGTCGATCGCGGCGCTGCGGCCGCGGGCAGTGAGCAGGAAGGAGTTGTCGGGCTTGAGCTTGCCGGCGGCGAGCAAGCGCTCGGCGATGGGCTCGTAGGCTTCCGTGGTGGGCGGGGCGATGTCGATCCAGAAGGACTCGGCATTGAGCTGCGCCTGCCGCTCGCGGCCATGGATCCAGGCGGTGCGCGGCACGTAGGCCATGCCGGGGTGCGCCAGGACCTCCGCGGCCGTCGGCAGGGCCAACCGCATCGCTTTCTCGGATGGCCGGAACCCGTGCGCGAGTTTGATCGGAAAGCTGAGCGCCCGCGGCTCTCCATCCGGATAGTCCGCGCTCACCCGCAGGATCAGGTCGTCCGCCGGCGCCCAGAACCGCACCTGACCGCCTGCCAGCTTCCGCGTCAGGAACGGGCGGCTGCCGTTGCTGGACGGGTCCTCCACCGTCCCGACTAACGCTCCACCCTTCGCGACGGCCGTCAGGCCATTGAGGTCGAGGTCGACGAGGACATGGCTCCAGTAGAACCAGCCGCCGGCGATCAGGACGGCGGCGGCGACGGCGCCCAGGACCAGCAGGCCGTTGCGGATGCGCGCGACGGTCTTGTCGCGGACGCTCGGGCCGTCCGCCCCATTCCGCGCCAGCCGCAGGCTGGGCCCGCTCATCCGATAGGTCACGGCCTGGCCTTGGATGACGGTGTCGGGGCTCAAGGCGTCAGCCACGTCCGCGACCGCTCGAACCAGATCGACGCTGTCCGCTTTGC
>JANXXA010000593.1 GCA_025350885.1 Phenylobacterium sp. | reverse complement strand
CCCAATCTTCCGCCCTTGCGCGGAGGAGACCCTGCCGGCTTGCCCGGTTCAAACCCGAAGGAAGACTGACATGACCCTGCGAAACGCCCTGATCCCGTTCGCTGCCCTGACACTGCTGACCGCCCTGGCCGGTGGCGCAGTCGCCCAGGAGAAGATGGCGAACGACAAGATGACGACGGGGGCGATGGCCTCCGCCCCTATGAACTCCGACCACATGACGGCGGGCCACATGCAGGCGGACCACATGAAGAGCGACGGTATGAAAGCCGACGCCATGGCCAAGCCGATGCACAGAAAGGCAATGAAGAAGAAGCCGATGGCCGCCGAGGGCGCGATGGCCAAGGGGGCCATGGGCTCTGACGCGATGGCGACCAGGAAGTAGCGGCGTCCCGACACCGATCACCATGGCCAGCCGGTCCGCGAGCCATGGTGATCGGCGAGGGCGCTAAAGCTGCGCCAGCAGGTAGTCGGCCGCCGAGACGCGGAATTCGCCGCCGGCTTCGACGTTCAGTTCCTTGACTACCCCGTCCGCGACGATCATCGAGTAGCGCTGCGAGCGCTTGCCCATGCCGAAACGCGAGGCGTCGAAATCCAGGCCCACCGCGTCGGTAAAGGCCGAGCCGCCGTCGGCCAGCATGGCGATATCCTCGCCCACCGCCTGATCCTCGGCCCAGGCGCGCATCACGAAGGCGTCGTTGACCGACACGCAGGCGATCACGTCCACGCCCTTGCCCTTGATCTCGCCGGCCAGCTGTTTGAAGCCCGGCAGGTGCTTGGCCGAACAGGTGGGGGTGAATGCGCCGGGCACGGCGAACAGCGCCACGGTCTTGCCGCCGAAGAAGTCCTCGGTGGTCACGGGCTTGGGCCCTTCGGCGGTCGCCAGGGTCAGGGTTGCGCTGGGCAGCTTGTCGCCGACTTTGATGGTCATGGATCCGTTCCTTTGCGGTGCAGGCTTCGCACATAGCGACAAGTTCGCGCACCGCAAGCGCGGGTGTGCGAACGCCCCTTGAAAGCCCAGCATCGCAGGTCGATTGTCGAGGCGATGGAAGGCGGCTTCTTCTCAGGTCAGCTGTTGATCGCCATGCCCGGCATCGGCGACCCGCGCTTCGAGCGCGCCCTGATTCTGATCTGCGCCCACGACCGGGAGCATGCCATGGGCGTGGCCTTGAACCGACCGCTGGCGGACATGACGGTCCCAGACTTGCTGCACCGACTGGGCATCACCTCGACCCTCGTCATCGCGCCTGACCTGGTGCTGATCGGCGGACCGGTGGAGCGCGAGCGCGGCTTCGTGCTGCATTCCGACGACTATCGCTGTGACCACAGCCTGGCGGTCGGCGGCGGGGTGTCGCTTACCGCCACGCGCGACGTGCTTGAGGCCATGGCCATGGCGGACGGCCAGCCCAGCCGCGCGCTGTTGGCGCTGGGCTACGCCGGCTGGGGCGCGGGCCAGCTCGAGGCCGAGATCAAGCAGAACGTCTGGCTGACCTGCGAGGCCGATCTGGAGTTGATATTCGATCACGACTACGGGCGGAAATGGAGCCGTGCGCTGGGCAAGCTGGGCGTCGATCCACAGCGGCTGAGCTCGGTTGCGGGCCGCGCCTAACCGCGGCTGCCTCGGGCCTTCACCGGGGCGGCGCCGTCCACATAGCTCTCGTTCAGATAGACCTCGGCCTCGGACGGTGAGAGCGCCGGCGCGTAGCCGAAGCCCTGACCGTAGTCGCAGCCCAGCGCCAGCAGCAGCCGGGCCATGCCGGCATTCTCGACGCCCTCGGCGACGATCGCCAGATTGAGATCCTGGCCCAGTTTCACCACCGAGGACACGATCTTCATCGACCCTTCGTTGGTGGCCATGGTGCGCACGAAATAGCGGTCGATCTTCAGCGTGTCGAACGGCAACCGGGTCAGATAGGACAGCGATGAGAATCCGGTGCCGAAGTCATCCAGCGCCAGGCCCGCGCCGGCCGCGCGCAGTTGCTTCAGCACCACCGCCGCTGCGTCCGGATTGCGCATGACATCGCCCTCCGTGACCTCCAGCTTCAGAACACCGGCCGGCAGGCCGGTCTCGCGTAGGATGGCGGCGACATCCTGCACCAGGCCCGGCCGGTCGAGTTCGCCGGTCGAGAGGTTGACGGCGACGGTGAGGTCGCCGGCGGCGCGGTGCTTCTGGCGCCAGACGGCGAGTTGCCGGGCCGCATCGCCGATCATCATCGCGCCAAGCTCGCTCATCAGGCCCATCTCTTCGCAGAGCGGCAGGAAGACCTCGGGGCCGACCAGGCCTCGGCGTGGATGGCGCCAGCGGACCAGCGCCTCGAAACCGGAGAGCGCCCCGGTCGAGAGCCGCACGATCGGCTGGTAGAAGGCCGTCAGTTCGCAGCGGCTCAGCGCACCCTTCAGGTCGCCCTCCAGCGCCAGGCGCGAAAGCCCGTCGCTCTCCAGGCCGCGTCCATAGGCGGCCGCGCCGCCACGACCGCCGCGCTTGGCCGATTCCACCGCCAGTTCGGCGCGGCGCAACAGCTCGGCGGCGTCCGGCGCGTCTTCACCGCCCTCGGCTTCCACCGCGCCGATGGAAAGCGTTGGGTGGATGTCGAAGCCCGCCACGCGCAGCGGCTGTTCCAGCGCCTGGCGAAGCCGTTCCGCGCCTGGCGAGACCCCGGCGGGCGTCAGGGCGGCGAACTCATCCTCGCCGATGCGCGCCAGGATCGCCTCGGACGGAAAGGCCGCGGCCAGGCGCGACCCCAGGGCGGCCAGCACCAGATCGGCGCGCTCATGACCCAGGGCCTCGTTCAACCGGCGCAGACGGTCGAGGTCGGCGACGATCAGTTCGTGCCGGCCGGGAGACTGCAACTGCTCGCGGGCGCGCATGATGAAGCTGTGGCGATCCAAGAGGCCGGTGAGCAGGTCCTGGTCGGACGCCGCGAATCGGATCTCCGGCGCGACCACGCCGGCCGCGCGGCAGCCTTCCTCGAGCCAGACGCCGCGCCAGATCGAAACGCCGGCGCCACGCATCCGCAGGCGCACCGCGACCTCAGCTCCCGGGTCCTGCACACGCAGGATATCGTCGGCGAAAGCGCGGTCCTGCGGCAGGGCCAGCGCCCGCAGCGCCGCCGACGAACAGTCTGGCGCCAGCGGTCCGAGCCCCAGCGCGCGCGTCGAGCCGGTCAG
>JANXXA010000419.1 GCA_025350885.1 Phenylobacterium sp. | reverse complement strand
CGCCAACACTGACATCCTGGCCGAGTGCGTGGCCATTTCGAAGAACTGCATGGAACGGGAATTCTACAAGGCCCTCATGCGGTGTCGGAAGATCATCGAGTACGAAGACGAAAGGCTGGGGCATGTCCCTTCAGGCGTATCGACAGGCCGCGACCCGGGCTGAAAGCCCGCGCGACATGGAATACCGTCTGTTTGCCCAGGTTACGCTGGCGCTGATGGATGCCGTCAAGGTCGATCCGCTGGATCATCACCTCCGCGTTGACGCGCTGGACTGGAACCGTCGCGTCTGGACGGCCCTGAGTGACGACTGCGCCAATCCGGACAATCTTCTGCCGGCATCGTTGCGCGCCTCGATTATTTCACTGAGTCTTTGGGTCAGCCGGCACACCAGCGCGGTCATTCGCCGGCAGGAGGCCATCGAGCCCCTGATCGAGGTCAATCGCCTGGTCATGCAGGGCCTGTCCCAGAACCCGGCCGCCGCGGCAGCCTGAACCATCCTTCGATATTCTTGGGCTCGACGCATGCTGGCGAGACGCGACAAACGCGTGCTCCCAGCGCGCCACCGTCGTGGGAGCACATTCTGCCGGGGCGCCGGGAAAAAATTGCCTCTGTGACGATTTGCTCGGCAAAAACTGCCGATCTTCAACGTGGCTAACAGACCTATAATCCATAAGTTCCAATAGGTTGACGCTGTTCCATTGACGGTCTGATCTGGCCCGAGGCTTGCTGCCTAGGGATCGGGCAAAACGCCCACGGTTGTCAAAACGACGGCCGACGACCTTGAAAAAAGGACCACCCTTATGTCGTTCAGCGTCAATACCAATGTCGGCGCGATGATCGCGCTGCAGAACCTCAGCAAAACCCAATCTGAGCTGATGACGACTCAGAACCGGGTCAACACCGGCCTGAAAGTCGCCACCGCGAAAGACAATGGCGCCATCTGGGCCATCGCCCAGAACCAGCGTGCGACGTCCAATTCGCTGAACTCGGTCATCGACTCCCTGAACCGCGGTCAGTCGACCGTCGATGTGGCGTTGTCGGCCGGCGCCTCTGTCTCCGACCTGCTTCTTCAGATGAAGGAAAAGGCCCTGGCGTCTTCGGACGTCACTCTGGACGCCAACAGCCGCATCGCGCTCAACGATGAGTTCAAGTCGCTGCGTGACCAGGTCTCCAAGGTCGTGACCAATGCCGATTTCAACGGCAGCAACATGATCAAGTCCGGCGGCACCACGATCCAGGCGCTGGCCAACGCCGACGCCACCTCGGTGATCACCGTCGCGGCCCAGAACCTGGCGCTCGGCGGCACGGCCCTGACCACCAACATCAGCGCCACATCCACGATCGGTACGGTGACCACGGCCACGGCGATGATCGCCTTCGTCAACACCGCGATCACCAATGTTTCGAGTGCGCTGTCCAAGCTCGGCACGGGCTCGAAGTCGCTCGGCTCGCACATGACCTTCATCCACAAGCTGCAGGACACCGTGAACGCGGGTATCGGCAACCTTGTGGACGCCGACCTGGCCAAGGAAAGCGCCAATCTCCAGGCGCTGCAGACAAAGCAGCAGCTGGGTATCCAGGCGCTCTCCATCGCCAACCAGTCGTCGTCGATCCTCCTCGGCCTCTTCCGCTAGGCCGTCTGGCGGCGGCGGGAGGGTTCGCCCTCCCGCCGCCCGCTTTTCCCCCAAAACGGAGCGTAGGCGCCAGAAGCGCCTGCGAGAGGAGAGATGGAAAACAAGGTTGCGCCGTCCGCGGCCACCCCCCCGACATCTGGCCAAGCGCCTGCTGCGTCACGCTCCAACACCGAGTTGGCTGCGGCGCGCGCCACGCCAGCCAAGGATCCGGTGGACATGCGGCTGGTCATCGAAGAAGACGCCAACGCTGGCGGCACCTACGTCTACAAGACCATCAACCGCCTGACCGGTGAGGTGATCCTGCAGCTGCCGAGGGAGCAACTTCTCAAGCTGCGTGAACGGGTCACCTATGCGGCCGGAGATGTGGTCCGCACGAAGGCCTGATCCGCCGCTTCGCTTGCGTGGCGCGCTGCCGATCTCCCGAACCGCCCCGGTCCGCCGGCGGCGGCGCCGTGCGTCCGGCGTTAACCTTCTGCTCACCACGGACTTCTAGTCTGAGCCTCGATCCGGCCCGACTCGCTCGACTGCGGGCGACGGGGGGGACGACGAGGAGATCGGTTCGATGGCGCTGAGCGTACACACCAATGAAGCCGCCCTCATCGCGCTGCAGAACCTCAACAAGACGACCATGGATCTGGGCGAGGTTCAGAACCGGATTTCCACCGGTCTGAAGATCAACAATGCCCGCGACAATGCGGCGGTATGGGCCATCGCCCAGGGGCAGAGGGCCGACATCGGTTCCCTCGGGGCCGTCAAAATGAGCCTGGACCGGGCCAAGTCCATCGCCGACGTCTCGGCGACCGCCGGCTCCACCATCTCCGACCTGCTGGTGCAGATTAAGGAGAAGGTGGTTGCCGCCATGGATCCGTCGATCGATGCGGCCTCTCGCACCGCCCTGGACTCTGATTTCAAGTCGATCCTGAGGCAGATCACCCAGGTGGTCTCGAACGCCAACTTCGACGGCGCCAACATGATCAACGGCAGCGTCAGCCAGATCAAGTTCATCGCCAACGCCGACGCCACCGGCTTCATCACCCTGTCGAGCCAGAATTTGTCGCTCGGCGGCGCCATCATCACCATCCCAGCGACGGCGTCGCTTGGGACGATCACCTTCGCCACAGCCGTGCTGGCGCAGGTGTCCACGTCCATCGGCAACACCAACCAAGCCCTCGGTAACCTCGGCTCGCAATCCAAGCAACTGGCCAACCACGCTGAGTTCGTTTCCAAGCTGACCGACCAGCTCACCGCCGGGGTCGGCAATCTGGTTGACGCCGACCTTGCCAAGGAAAGCGCCCGACTGCAGGCTCTGCAGGTTCAGCAGCAGCTGGGCACTCAGGCCTTGTCGATCGCCAATCAGGCGCCCCAGGTGATCCTGGCGCTGTTCAAGTAAGGCCTGAACGACGGAGTCCGGGCGGTGACCATCGGCTGGTCGCCCCTTTACCCAAGCACCATATTTCCCGCGGTTTTCAGGGATTTCCCCTGGCATCTTAACAAACCTTAAGGTCTGGCGCGCTAGGCTCTCGACGCGGAGTTCCTTCGCACAGGGTGCGCCATGGAGATCACCAGCCAGAACCAGAGCTATCTGCTGGGCCTCTTCGCCTCCGGCGGATCTGGCGGCGTTGATGGCGGAGCATCCAGCCCGGCCAAGCCCGTGGCGCCGGCACCACCCTGGAACTCGCCCCAGACGAAGGCCCAGGCAAGCGCCGCGGTGACGGCGGCCCTGGCGGGCCACAAGTTGATCGACGAGAGCGCCGCCAAGCTCGATCTTCCGGGGGCCAGCGCCGACTATCGCAAGCTGTTCGCGCTCTATCATGGCCTGGGGACGCTCACTGATATCGCCACTCAGGCGAGCGCCAAGTCCATCCCGGCGATCGACAAGGCCCGCCTGGCCGCGACCTTCGCCGCCGGCCTCGCGGAGGTCGCCAACTATGTGGCGTCCGGCGGATTCGACAAGCTGCGGCTGACGGACGGGGTCGTCGCCGGGCTCGGCAAGACGCAGGTTTCGGTGCCCAAGGCGGCCACCAGCTACGTCACGCCGCCGGTGACCGGGGCCATAGCTAGCGAAGTTCCAGTCTTCCTCGGAAATGTTCAATTCACGATATCGATCAAGCGGGTAGGGGCCACGTTTAATGTACCGATCGACCTGTCGTCGATGGGCGCGATACCGCGCACGCTTGGCAACGTCATCGCTTACGCGAACAGCCAGCTTGCGGCCACCGGGGTTGAAACCCGCCTCGCGGCGCAGCGCATTCCGGGGCAGCCTCGCACGTTCCAGAGCGGCGGCAAGTCAGTTACCCTGCCGCCCAGCGCTGACCAGTGGGCGCTGAAGGTCGCGGTCGGCACCAGCGAGACAGTAAGCTTCTCGGCGCCCGCGACGGCGGGTGCGGTCTATGTCGCCCAGGGCATCGGCAATCCCGACCCCGATCACAATCCCAAGACCGCCGACGGGCATACCCAGAACCAGCTGCTGAAATTCCAGACCGACACGACCGTGGTAGACGCGCCGCCGCAGATCCCCGGACAGGCGAACTTCGTGGACGGCCGGGTGTTCGCCGACACCCTGGGACCGGAGGTCAAGACCATCCGCGCCACCAAGGTCGGATCCGACGGGTCAGTCTACGTCCTGGCCGACGTAACCGGCGCGACCGCGGGCCAGACGATCCGCGGCGCCCAGGACGTGGCGCTGCTGAAATACGACACCGCAGGCAAGCTGCTCTATTCCCGCACCCTTGGGGCATCGAACACCGCCACCGGCCTGGGTCTGGCGGTCTCGGCTGACGGACAGATCGCCGTCGCCGGCGCGCTCAAAGGCGCTCTTGATGGGGCGGTCGAGGGCGCGCTCAATTCGGGCGCGACCGGCTCGTTCTCGGCGAACTCAGACAGTTTTGTCACACTCTACGACGCCAGTGGTCAGGAACAATGGACCGAACGGCGCGGCGCGAAGCTTGACGACGAAGCCAGCCAGGTGGCGTTCGGTGCGGATGGCACGGTCTATGTCGCCGGACGCACCCGCTCCGTGCTGCCGGGAACCGCGACACCGGCGGGGGGCTATGACGGCTATATCGAGGCGTTCAAGA
>JANXXA010000373.1 GCA_025350885.1 Phenylobacterium sp. | reverse complement strand
ATGCCGAGGCCGATGTGCTCGTCGGGATCGATCAACGCCCCGATGCGAGAATACTCTAGCGCGGTCGCGTTGCTGACCATGCCGTTCAGGCCTTCGCCATCGGGATCGTAGTCAGCCAGAGCCTCTAGGCCGCGCGAAAAGTGCTGGGCTGCGCCCGCGTTCACCTCGCCTAGAAATTCGGCGTCGTAGGCCACGGAACTGTTGGTGAAGTTCGCCGCGACCCATTCGCCGGGCTTCGTGTCAATTTGGCTGTCCGAGGCGAGCGATTTCAGAAACCGCTCCAGTTGCTCTGCGATCTTGCCGAGCTTCGACAGGGGCGCGCCGTGTCTCCCCTCGTTCAGTATGAGCCGGACTCTGACGTTCGCCACTTTGGTTTTTCCGCCTTCCAGCAGTTGGCTGGAGCCTACGCGAGCTCGCGGAATCCGTAAAGCTGAGCGCCCGGCCTTCCGGTGCTTTTGGGTCTTCCAGCGGGACCGAATGCGGCGTTTGGGTTTCGCCGGGCGCTTAGGCCCGCTGACCAGTTGCTACGTAGGTCAGACGCTTGCCGACCACGCCTTGCAGCGCCCGCGTCGCCCGGTCGCTGTCGTCAACGCCCAGCGCGACGCGGTTCGAATACCGGAAATCGAACTCCGCCAGATAGCGGTGCAGGTGCTTCTTGGAGCAGTGCTGATAGACGCCGCGCATGCCACGCTTGAAGATCGAGAACGAGCCTTCAACGGTGTTGGTGTGGACGAGCGGGTTGAGGCGCGAGACGTACTCGCCGGCGGCGTGGTGGGTGTGGCCGTGGCCCGCGAACTGCTGGCCCAGCTTGGTGTAGTGGCGGGCCTCGTCGGTCATGAGGATGGCTTCGCGGGAGAGGTTCGCGGCGACGATCTCGCCGATGGCCTTGGCGCTGATGAAGTCCAGCACGAACGAGCGCTTGGCGCCGGTGTCGCGGTCTACAAGACTCAGCACCTTCATCTTGTGATTGCCGCCAGCCTTGGCCTTGGGCTCGCCGGGCTCAACGCCGATGAAGGTCTCGTCGGCTTCGACCATGCCGCCGCCCGAACCGAACGACGCCAGGTCGCCGGAGCGCATGGCTTCCCGAATACGGTGAGCCAGGAACCACGCCGGCTTGTAGGTGATCTCCAGCGTGCGGTGCAGCTGGTGAGCGCTGACGCCCTTCTTGCTGCTGCACATCAGGTGCATGGCTTGGAGCCAGATGCGCAGGGGCAGCTTCGACTCTTCGAAGATCGTACCCATGCGAACCGTGAACTGCTGCTTGCAGTCGCCGCAGCGCTTGAGGCCGTAGCGGACGCGCTTCTCAGGGTTCGGGGCGATGACACTGATCCGGCCCATGCAGCCGCAGTGATGGCAGACCGGACCTTGCGGCCAGAGAACCTTTTCCACCCGCTCAAAAGCGGCGGCTTCGTCGTGAAAGTGGGGGGCGGAAAGGATCGACATAACGGGGCTCGCTGTTTTCCCCATTGTTATAGCTCATCTTCTCGTGTTTGCAAAGTATATATACGCCACCTGGCGTCAAGAACACAATAAGAACACCGAGAGGCAGAGGCGGGAGAAACATCATCGGCGGTGTGGAGGGGCGATTGTTCGCGCATCGGCAACCTCTGTCGTTTCGGGCGCTAGGCGTCGCGAGCGCCTACCCTAGCTCCGATAATCCCCGTTGATCTCCACGTAGCGTTTGGTGAGGTCGCAGGTCCACATGGTGGCGGCGGCGCGGCCGACGCCGACGTCGACGGTGACCTCCAGCTCGGCGTTCTTCATGTAGGCGCTCATCTTGGCCTCGTCGTAGGCCGGCGAGACCAGGCCGTCGTGGGCGGCGAAGAGGTCGCCGAACTTCACGCTCATCGAGTCCCGGTCCACGGGCTCATCGGCGCGGCCCACCGCCATGACGATGCGGCCCCAGTTGGCGTCCTCGCCGGCGAAGGCGGTCTTGACCAGCGGGCTCTCGCAGATGGTCCGGGCGATCTTCCGCGCCGAGGCGTGGCTCTGGGCGCCGGTCACCGTGACCTTGATGAACTTGGACGCGCCCTCGCCATCGCGGACCAGCTGCTGGGCTAGGTCCATCAGCACCTGCTCCAGCTTGTCGCGGAATTCGGCCAGGCGCCGGTCGCCGGCCCGGCTGATTTTCGGCGCGCCCGACTGGCTGGTGGCGAACAGCAAGAGCGTGTCGTTGGTCGATCGATCGCCGTCCACGGTCGCCGCGTTGAAGGTCGAGCGCGTATAGAGGCTGACCAGGTTCTGCAGGGCGCCGGGCGAGATCGCCGCATCGGTGACCACGAAGGCCAGCATGGTGGCCATGTCCGGCGCGATCATGCCGGAGCCCTTGGCGATGCCGCTGATCTGGACCTCGACGCCGTCGATCCGCGCCACCGCGTGCGCGCCCGTGGGGAAGGTGTCGGTGGTCGTGATCGCGCCCGCGGCGGCGGCCCAGCCGTCGTCGGTCAGCCGGTGCTCGATCTCGGGCAGGCGGTGGACGATCCTGGCGTCGTCCAGCAACACGCCGATCACCCCGGTCGAGGCGACCATCACGTCGCGCTGGCGACAGTCGAAGCGCTTGGCCGCCGCCGAACAGACGCGCCGCACCGCATCAGCGCCCGGCCGGCCGGTGAAGGAATTGGCGCAGCCGGCGTTGACCACCAGGGCGCGGACACCCTCGCCCTTGGTCATCTCCAGATGCCGCTTGCACCAGTCCACCGGCGCGGAGCCGACGCCGTGGCGGGTGAACACGCCCGCGGCGCTGGCGCCCATCGGAAAGGTCATCACCAAGAGGTCGTCGCGCTCATGCTTGTAGAAACCGGCCCGGGCCGTGGCCATGCGCACCCCGGCGATCGGCGGCATCGCCGGGAAGGCCACGGCCAGCGGCGAGACCGGCAAGGCGCCCTTGGTCGGCGAGGACGGGGGCGAAGGCGGCGGCGACGTCACGCTGACCGCGAGCTGCCTAGCCTGTTTATAGGCGCGCTCCAGCGTCTGGCCGACCACCTCCACCGGACGGGCGGCGGCCTCCAGCACCTTGGCGGCGGGTTTCACCGAGGGCCGGGCGCGTGGAAGGGTCGGCTTGCGGCTCATTTGCCTGGCCCTTTCACGGCTGGAGACGCCGCCACCGGCGGGATCGCCGCGGGCTTCGGCGCATCGGCCGGCGGGCGGGCCTGGCCCGGGTTGTCCGACTTGACCATGACCTCGACCTTGGCGCGGCCGCGCAGCTTTTCCAGCAGATCGCGGATCTGGTCGTAGGTCAGGAAGCGCACGATCTGCGGCCGGGCGGCCTCGAGCGTGATCGGCTGTTCCAGCCGGCGGTCCTCGACCTTGAGGATGGCGAAACCGCCCTCGACCGCGAACGGCCCGACCACGGCGCCGGCCTTGGCGTCCTTGAGCGCCGCGTCATAGGCCTCGGGCATCACGTCGACGGTGAAGTAGCCCAGGTCGCCGCCATTGAAGCGGGTGGCCGCGTCATGCGACCGCTCCATGGCCAGGGCCTGGAACGACGCGCCGGAGGCCAGCAGCTTCTTCACCGCCTCGGCGTCGGCCGCCGTGGCCAGCACGATCTGGCGGGCGTGGATCTCCTCGGACCGTTTCGCCAGCTTCAGCTGCTCCTGATAGAGGCCGCGAATGGCGTTGTCGTTCACCGCGTCGGAGACCACGCCCTCCACCAGCATGTCTCCAAGAATGCGCTCGCGGGCGGCGGCCAGGCGACGCTGGGCCAGCGGATCCTTGTCCAGTTTGCGCTTCAACGCTTCGGCCGCCAGCAGCTTCTGGTCGACCACCTCGTCCAGCACCCGGCGGAACAGATCCGACGAGGCGTCCAACGGCTCGCCCTCGCCGATCAGGCTCTGCGCCACCGCCTCGCGCTTGACGTCGGAAGACCAGACGGTTTCGCCGTTGACCTTGGCCACCGCCCGGTCGCCGCGCTCGGGCGCATGTTCGGCCCCGCCGCCCTTGCCGCACGCCGCCAGGCTGAGCACCGCCACCAGCAACAGACCGCTCAGCAGGGCCGAGCCAAGAGGGTTGCGCCGTTCTGCGGCCATGCGGATCACCCTCGAAGCGGATGGGAAACGCCATCGGCAGCGTCGCCCGTCCCTAGCCATTTAAGTTCCGGGATGCAAAGGTTGCGGCCGACCAGACGCGGGGAACTGCAATCCCTGGCGGACTCAAATCCTTGGAGGAATTTTCAGATGCGCGAAGCGGTCATTGTCTCTTATGCGCGTACCGGGCTGGCCAAGTCCGGACGCGGCGGCTTCAATATGACGCCGCCGATGTCGACGGCGGCCCACGCGATCAAGCACGCGGTCGCGCGCTCCGGCGTGGAGGCCGACTTCATCGAGGACTGCTACCTCGGCAATAACGCCCACGGCGCCGCCAATATCGGCCGCCAGGCCGCCCTCTTGGCCGGCATGCCGGTGACCACCGCCGGCGTCACCATCAACCGCTTCTGCTCTTCGGGGCTGCAGGCCATCGCCATGGCGGCCAATCACATCCGCGGCGACGGCGCCGACTGCGTGGTGGCCGGCGGCGTGGAGAGCATCTCGATCCCCGGTGGCGGCATGCCGCGCGAGGCGGTGGATCCTGAACTGATCAAGATCGCACCCGACATCTTCATGGCGATGATCGACACCGCCGACATCGTCGCCGAGCGCTACAACGTCAGCCGCGAGGCGCAGGACGAATTCTCGCTGGAGTCCCAGCGGCGAATGGCCGCCGCCCAACAGGCGAACAAGTTCAGGGACGAGATCGTCCCGATGAACACCAGGATGAAGCTGGTCAACAAGGAGACCAAGGAAGAGACCATCGTCGATTACACGGTCGATCGCGACGAGTGCAACCGGCCGGAAACCACGCTGGAAGGCCTGCAGAGGCTGGAACCCGTGAAGGGGCCCGGCAAGTCCGTCACGGCGGGCAACGCCAGCCAGCTCTCCGACGGCGCCGCCGCGGTGGTGCTGATGGAGGCCAAGGAAGCCGAGCGTCGCGGTCTGGAGCCGATGGGCCGTTTCGTTTCCTGGGCAGTCGGCGGCTGCGAGCCCGACGAGATGGGCATCGGCCCGGTGTTCGCCATCCCCAAGCTCCTG
>JANXXA010000354.1 GCA_025350885.1 Phenylobacterium sp. | reverse complement strand
GGTGGGCATCGTCACCGGGGCTGGCGAGCGGGCGTTCTCGGCCGGCAACGACCTCAAGCACCAGGCGACCGGCGGCAAGATGGGTTCGCCGCCGTCAGGGTTCGCGGGCCTGACCTCGCGGTTCGACCTGGCCAAGCCGCTGATCGCCGCCGTGAACGGGGTGGCCATGGGCGGCGGGTTCGAGATCGCGCTGGCCTGCGACATCATCATCGCCTCGGAGGCTGCGGTGTTCGCCCTGCCGGAGCCCCGCGTCGGGCTGGCGGCCCTGGCCGGCGGGCTGCACCGGCTGCCGCGCGCCATCGGGACCAAGCGGGCGATGGCGATGATCCTGACGGCGCGACGGGTCTCGGCGGCGGAGGGCAAGGACCTGGGCTTCGTGGCCGAGGTGACGGCGCCGCACGACCTGATGCGGGTGGCGCGTGAGTGGGCCGACGGCATCTGCCAACTGGGCCCGATGTCGATCCGGGCGTCCAAGGAGGCGGTCTACCGGGGCCTGGACGAACCCACGCTGGAGGCGGCGATTCGGGGCCAGAACCGCTATCCGGCGGTCGCGGCGCTGTTCACCAGCGAGGATTTCGTCGAGGGGCCGCTGGCGTTCTCCCAGAAGCGCGCGCCGGCCTGGAAGGGGCGCTAGCGGGGCCTTGACGGAGAGAACAAAAGAAGATCAACTGGTGCGCAGCTTCGGTCTTGTCTGGAGGATATGGTGAAGGCGCTCCTGGGATATCTGTCGTTCGACGGTCGCTTCAACCGCGCTCGGTACTGGTTCACCGTTCTGTGGATCTTCGGGAGTTTTCTCGTCTGTGCGCTGCTGACGGGGGCGGTGGTGGCCGTCCTTCCCATTCTCGCGATTGTGCTGATCCCGGTGTTCTGCGTCCTGATCTACGCGAGCTTCGCCAACGGGGCTCGAAGGCTGCACGATCGCGGCAAGTCGGCGTGGTGGCTGCTGCTGTTCACCGGGCTGCCGATGTTCCTCTCTCTGCCGGGCCAGATAGCGGAGCATAGCCCCGACGATGGCGCCCGGATGGCGGGCGCCATGTTCGCGCTTCTGGGGCTTCCGTTCTCGATCTGGGGTTTCATCGAGATCGGTTGTCTGAAGGGCAAGGCGGGTCCCAACCGGTTCGGCGAAGATCCGCTGCCGCCTGCCGAGACAGAGGCTTTCGCTTAGCGGCGGCTGCCCGCTACGGAGCGCGTGGGGTCCGAGGTCCGGCCGGGGGATGCTGCGGCAGCTTGGGCAGGTTGCCGATCATGCCGTCGGGCCGGGCCTTGGCCAACATCCGCTGGTAGGCGGGACGCGCCTCGATCTTCGACTTCCAGGCCGCGACATTGGGAAACTGGGCGACATCGACGAGGTTGAGCGTGGTCGCCACATCAAGCGGGAATTTCATCATGATGTCGGCGGCTGAGAACTGGGCGCCGCCGAACCAGGGATGCTTGCCCAGATACTGCTCGGCGAACTGGACGGTGGCTTCGGAATCAACCAGCGGCGAGCGCTGGGCGGGCGGCTTGGTCTGCCAGGCCCGATAGTCGGAGAACAGCCGCGAGGCCAGCGAGCCCTCGGCATAGTGCATCCACATCAGAGGATAGGGATAGTCGGGGCTGCCCAGCGCCGGCTGCAGCTTACCCGGCGCATGGCGATTGAGGATGGTTTCGATGATCGCGCCGGATTCCACCAGGATCTGGTCGCCGTATTGCACCGTGGGGGCCATGGGCACGATGGGGCTGAGCGCGCGGATCTGCGCCATCGAGCCGGCGAGGTCGCCGCGCTTGAATTCCAGCTTGTAGGGCAGGCCCAGCTCTTCCATCAGCCAGACCACCCGCTCGGAGCGGCGACCTTCGAGGTGGTAGATGGTGATCGCGGGCAGAGGCATGGCCTTGGCGGGCGCAGCCGCGGCGGCGGGTGCGGGCAGGGCGAGCCCAATTCCCGTCAGGAACAAGGCGGTCGTGCAAGCCAAAAGCAGGCGTTTCATGGCGTTCCCCATTGCCGAATCCGCAGCTTCTTGACCGGGACGGGATGGTCCCCGGATCGCGTCCGCGTTCGATCGTCGCTGATCCTACCTGAAGATCGCCCGCCGCCAAGCCGAACGGGCGCCGGCAGCTACTTCGCCGCCGGCCGGACCTCCAGCCGGAACGCCCTGTCGTCCTGGAAGACGAAGTCCGCGGCGCGCTGGACGTCGCCGGCGGTGACGCGCTCGGTGCCGGGGATGATCTTGCGGGTGAAGTCGATCCGCCGGGGATCAGCCTGGGCGCCGGAGAGCTCGGCCAGCCAGTATTGATTGGTCAGCCGTGAGCGTTGCAGGCCGTCGAGCCGCGGCTTCTTGGCGCGCGCCAGCTCGTCGGCGGTGACCGGTGTGGTCCGCAGATCGGCGGCGATCCTGGCGACATCGCGGTAGAACCCATCGAGCCCGGCCGGGGGCACCTCGACGCTGGCGGCCAGATAGCCCCAGCCAGTCCAGGTCTGGCTGTGTTGATAGGTGACGGACGGCGAATAGGTGGCCCCTTGCGCCTCGCGCAGCTCATCGATCAGCCGCAGTTCCATCACCTGGCCCATCACGTCGGTGTCGAGCGCCCGCTGCGGGTTGGCCCATAGGTCGGTGGTCGGCCAGGCGATGTAGCCCACCGCCTGATCGGCTCGGCCCTTGTGGGTCAGGACGATCGGAGCCGCGGCGCCGGCGGGAAAGCCGATCTGGCGCTGGGCGGCGGGCAGGGGCGCGCCCGGGGCCCGGGCCGGCAGGGCGCCAAAAGTGCGGGCCACCGCCTCGGTGGCCTTTTCAACGGTGATGTCGCCGACGATCACCACCTCGATCGGGTCGGTCGCCAGGTGCGGGGCGATCTGGGCCTGCAGGTCACCCAGCTGCGCCTTGGCCAGGTCGTCGCGGCTGGGGAAGGTGAAGCGGCGGTCGCCGGCGTGCAACAGACCGGAGAGCTCGCGGTTGAGCACGCCTGTATCGGTGGCTTCCATCTGGTCGTGGACCGTCCGGGCGCCGGTCTGCTGGCGATGGAAGGCCTCGCCGCGCCAGCCCGGATCGGCGACATAGGCGGCGAGCACCTGCATCTGGGTGGGCAGGTCGCCGGTGCGGGTGGCGCCACTGAGCACGAAGGCGCTTTCGCCCAGGCTGAAGCGCGCGCCATAGACCTGTGCCGCCAGCACGCGCTCGGTGTCCTCGTTGTCGATCTGCTTCAGCCCACCTTCGGTAAAGGCCCCGCCAAAGAAGGCTAGGCTCTGGCGATCCTTGGGAAGGCCGGCCAGGCCGTCGCCGATGTTGACGCGCACCAGCACTTCGTCGTCGCGGAACTTGGTGGGCTTGACGGTCAGCCGCACGCCGTTTTCGAAGCGCACGAAGACGGTGTCCAGATCGGTGACGTCTCTGGTCTCGGCCACCTTCCCGGCGGGGCCGAAGCTGGCGTAGGGCCAGGCGACCGTATGTGGCGCGGTGGGGGCGGCCACGGCGAGCTTCCGGGTCGCGGCGTATTCGGCGAGGATCGCGGTCTCGCCGCCGGCGATCGGCCTGGGCGAGGCCATGAACAGCAAGGGGCCCTCGCCGGCGAAGGCAGCCTTAAGGGCGGCGGAGACGGTCTCGGCCTTCAGACCCTTCACGGCGGTTTCGAACAGGGCCAGGTCATCGGCGGGGCTGGTGACCACGTCGGCGTCATCGAGGGAGCCAATGATCTCATCGGCGAGCGCGGCCGGCCGGCGGGTCGCGGCGCCGGCGACGGCGGCCTGGGCGTTGGCGCGGACCTCGGCGATCTCGCGGTCAAGCTCGTCCTCGCGCACACCGTACTGGACGGCGCGGCGTTGTTCCTGATCAAGGGCGGCCAGCGCCTCACGCCAGCCGTCCGGCTGGGCGGCGAGGTTCAGCATGGTGACTTCGGCGGAATGGCCCTGGTCGGTCTTGAACGCCACGGCGCCGAGGAAGGGCGGGGTCGGGGAGCGCGCCAGGGCCGAGAGCCGGCGGTTCAGCACCGCGAAACCCAACTGCTCGATCGTGTCGGTGCGGCGCTTGGCCAGGCGGTCGGGACGCAGGTCGGCTGGGCGCACCCAGACGATCTGGGCGTTCAGCGCGGCGCCCGGCTCGACCACCAGCCTGGCCTCGGTCTCGCGGGGCGCGACCTTGCCCAGGTCGGGCTCGGGCCCGGCGGGACCAACCGCGGCCCAGTCGCCGAAACGGGCGCGGATCCGGGCCTCGATGACCGTGGGGTCGATATCGCCGGCGATCACCAGCACGGCGCGCTCGGGCCGGTAGTAGTGGCGGTAGAAGTCGGCGATCAGGCTGGCCGGCGCGGTCTTCAAGACCTCCACCTTGCCGATTGGCAGGCGGTTGGGCATCAGTTGACCGCGAAGCAGGAACGCTTGGCGGGCTTTGAACACGCGGTAGGAGGGGCTGTCGCTGGAGCGTTCCTCGGAGAGCACCACGCCGCGCTCGCGGTCGACGGCGGCCGGTGCGATGGTCAGTTCCGAAGCCGCTTCGCGCAGCAGTTTCAGCGCGGTGTCGATGGTCTCGTCGTCGGTCTTCGGCAGGTCGAGCTTGTAGACGGTCTGGTCGAAGTTGGTGGAGGCGTTGGTGTCGGCGCCGAAGGCCAGACCCAGGCGCTCGAGGATCTTGATCATCTCGCCTTCGGGCACGGCCTTGGAGCCGTTGAACGCCATGTGCTCGAGGAAGTGGGCGAGGCCGGCCTGGGCGTCGGTTTCCATCAGCGAACCGGCGTCAAAGCGCAGGCGAATCGCGGCCTGTCCCGCCGGGATAGACTGGCGGCGGATGGCGTAGCGCAGGCCGTTGGCCAGCACGCCGAAACGGATGTCCGGATCGGCGCGGACGTCGGAGGTCGCCTGCGGCCAGGCGCCGGCAGGCAGCTTCGCCGGCTTGGCCTGCGCCGCGGCCCCGAATTTCGGCAGGTGCGGGAAGCTTAGCGCGCGGGCCGGAATGGAAGTGACGAGGCAGAGCGCGGCGGCGAGCGCCAGGCTCGCGCGCAGGGTACGGATCATAGAAAAGTCCTGAAGTCGTCCGACAAGGGCCGGCACCATCGCCAAGCTCCATGGCACGGGTAAGGCAAGATGGCGGCAAGGCAAGACGCACTTGGAACAGGGAGAGGCGCTGTCGCGCGAGCGCGGCAAAGCGCCTAAATGAGGCCGATGACCGAATCGCGTTTTGAGCAGACCCCGCCGCCGTCCGAACCCTGGTCCTCGGCGCCCGAGCCGCGACCGACGGGACGACCGGCGCGCGAGCCGGCGTTCAATGCGCCCTGGCAGGCGGTGGCGGTGGTGGTGCTGATCGTCGCCGGCTATGGCGTGCAGACCCTGTTTCCACTCGACGCGGTGGAGACGGCCTACGCCTTCGCGCCGGCCAACCTGGTTCCCGGGCGGTGGGAGACGGTGATCACGGCCATCTTCCTGCACGGCAACTGGTCGCACGCGATGATGAACGGGGCGTTCGCCCTGGCGTTCTCGACGCCGCTGGCCAGGCTGTTCGGGCCGAAGGTCGAGGGCGCGCTGCTGTTCTTCGGATTCTATCTCTTGACCGGCGTGCTGGCGAACTTCGGCTATGCGGCCGTCCATCCTGGCAGCCACGCCCTGATCGTCGGCGCTTCGGGGGCGGTCTCGGGCCTGATGGGAGGCGCGGCGCGGCTGATCGGCAGCGCCGACGGCCGGCCGGGGCCGATGTTCTCCCGCTCGGTTCTGGGCATGGGCGGGGGCTGGATCGTCATCAACCTGATCATCGCCCTGTTCGGCGGGGCCTTCCTGCCGGGATCGGGAAGCGCCGGCGTGGCCTGGGAGGCGCACCTGATCGGCTTTGCCGCGGGCCTGCTGCTGATCGGCCCGTTCGCCCGCCTGGCCCCGCGCGCCTGACCCGGCTACCCGACGCCTCACGCGGGCGTGCGTTGATGCGCCGCGGGTTCTGAGCAACGCTGTTTCCCCAGACATAGGTAAAGAGCGGGGATAATTGATGCTTGTCTCGCAGATCCTGAGGGCCAAGGGCGACACGGTCTTCACCGTCGGCCCGTCCGAAACCATCGCCGCGGTCGCCGCGCTGCTGCATTCGCGACGGGTGGGCGCGCTCGTGGTGCTCGAAGCCGAGCGGGTTGCCGGCATCGTCTCCGAGCGTGACGTGGTGCGCGCCATGGCCGAGGGCGGGGGCTCCGCACTCGAAAAGCCGGTGTCTGTGGTGATGACCCGCGACGTGCTGTTCGCCCAGCCGGGCGAGACGGTCGATTCGCTGCTGGCGCGGATGAGCGACCGGCGCATCCGGCACCTGCCGGTCTGCCAGGACGACCGGCTGGTGGGCATCGTCTCCATCGGCGACCTGGTGAAGTGGAAGATCTCCGAGGTCGAGGCCGAGGCCGACGGGCTGAAAGCCTATATCGCGGCGAGCTGAACACCCTGGCGCCGTTGCGCAAACCCACGCCGGGCGCCCGACTCGCGGCGGCCGCACGCCAGGCCCTGAGCAGCGCCTGGAACGCGCCGAACGAGGTGATCGGCAAGGCCTATGGCTACCTCGGCTTCGGCTTGGGGCGGGTGCTGCACGCCTGGGCGCCCGACAGGGGCAGGCCGGAGATCCGGCGCAGCCCCGGCCAGACCGAGTTCATCAACAACCCTTTCGCCGCGGCCGGCGCGATCACCATCGGCAGCAACATCGTCTACGGCGACGATCCCTACAGCCCCGAGGGGCGGCAGACCTGGAAGGCGGTGGAAGACCGCGAAGGCCATCCCGTCTGGGAGCACGAGCGGCAGCACATCGTGCAGGCCCGTCAGCTTGGGCCGCTCTACCTGCCGTCGAACCTCTTGGGCGGCCTCAACGCCCGGCTGCACGGCGAGGACTGGCACGGGCCGCACAACTGGAATGAACGCGGTCCGCAACGAAATCCGCCCCGGCCGTGGGCGCCCCTCAAGCCTAGATGGCCGGGCGAAGGGTCTCTTCAGGGCCGGACGTCGCCGCGTCGGCCAGACTGTAGGCCTCCAGAACATCCGCAGTGGCGTCGCGGGCGCGGGCCAGCGCCTCGCGCAGGGTGCAGCGCGCCAGGTCGGGGCAGTCGTCGCACTTGCGGTTGCCCAGCCTGGGGCTGACGCAGGGCGCCAGGGCCAGGGGGCCGTCGATGACCCGGATCACCTCGGCGAAACTGATCTCGCCGGCAGGGCGGGCCAGGCGGTAGCCGCCGAATTTTCCCCTGCGGCTGGTGACCAGCCGATTGCGCGACAGCTCCAGGAGAATCGCTTCGAGAAACTTGCGCGGCGCGTCGGCGCGCAGGGCAAGTTCGCCGGCGGTCAGCTGGTCTCCCTGGGCGCGGGCCAGTTCCACCAGTGCCCGAAGCGCATATCGGGCCTTCTGTGACAGCATGGCGCCCCCTTCACTCTCCTCTTAAGGGCCGCGCGGCGAGGTGCAAGCCAAGGCGTCTCAGGGGGAAAACCCTCTGCAAAAGGACGATGCGGCAAGACGATCATTGACAGCCCTCTGACCGCCCCCTAGATAGCGCCTCCCGCTCGGGCG
>JANXXA010000339.1 GCA_025350885.1 Phenylobacterium sp. | reverse complement strand
TGTGGGCCAGTTTGCGCTTGGGGTTGTCGGAGCGGGAGACGTAGGCCGGCAGCCCCGGCGTGTTCAGGCCCAGCATGGCGCCAGGGTTGGGGCAGTGGGCGGTGATCTCGCGCCCGTCGTCCAGCGCCACGTCGGCGAAGAAGCGTTTGTAGCGGGCGACGAGTACGCCACGAGACAGCGGTTGCGAAAAGTCCATCTGCCTTCATAGGTGTCGGCCAGCGCCCCCTCCACCACTTCGTGGTCCCCCTCCCCCGATTCACGGGTGAGGTTTCGCCGCGCTGTGGATTGAAAACCTCCACCGCTTGCGGGGGAGGGGGACCCGAAGGGTGGAGGAGGCGTTGCCGGCGCTCTATGGTCGGCGAAATCTTGGCGAGAGGCCGTGAATGATGAGTGGCAAGAAAGACGGGCGCGTCACCGCCGCCGTGCTGATCATCGGCGACGAGATCCTGTCGGGGCGGACGCAGGACACCAACCTGCGCGACATCGCCAAATATCTGGGCGTGCACGGGGTCGATCTGGCCGAGGCGCGAACGGTGCCGGACGTACACGAGGAGATCATCGCCGCGCTGAACGCGCTGCGCGCACGCTACGACTATGTGCTGACCACCGGCGGCATCGGGCCGACCCACGACGACATCACCGCCGACGCGGTGGCCGCGGCCTTTGGCGTCGAGCTCTATGAGCACCCCGAGATCATCGAACAGATCGAGGCCCGCATCCGCTCGCGGCCGGGGGTGGAGATGAACGCGGCGATGCGGCGGATGGCCCGCGTGCCCGTCGGCGGCGCGCTGGTGCGCAGCGCGGTGGCGGCGCCGCCCGGGTTCACCATCGGCAACGTCTTCGTGCTGGCCGGCGTGCCGACGATCATGCGCGCCATGCTGGAGGACGTCGGCCACCGGCTGCGCGGCGGCGCGGTGACCGTGTCGCGCACGGTGCGGGTGGAGGGCTCGGGCGAGAGCGTGATCGCGGCACCCCTGGAGGCCGTGGCCCGGGCCCATCCGGCGATGTCGCTGGGCAGCTATCCGTTCTTCGACGCCGGCGTCTACGGGTCCAACCTGGTGCTGCGCGGGCGCGATCCGGACGAGCTGGCGGCGACGATCATCGAACTGGTTGCTGCCCTGAAATCGGCGGGCATCGAGACTGTGCGCGAAATGGACGCGCCTTGACCGGTTGAAGCCGTTCAATTTGGATCGGCGAAGGCTTTCCGCTATCTGTTCCGCGGAATGGCTTGTTCGGAGCTCCAGGAAAAGATGATCATCGTAGTTCTCGCGGCCTTCGCGCTGATGGCTGAATCCACCCCGGCCGCGCAATCGGCCCCGACTCCGGCCGCGACAGCCGTTTCGGCTCCGGCGTCCGGCGCCGCGACGACCCCGGCCAGGGCTGCCGACAACCCCATGGCCATGGTGTGCAAGAGCGAGCCGGTGCTGGGCTCGCGCCTGCCGACCAAGCGGTGCCGCACCCAGGGCGATATCGCCCAGCAGAGGCTCGACGACAGGGCCGCCCTGGAGCGCGCCCAGATCCGCATCGATCCGGGCCACTGAGCCGCGACACCGGGACACTCTGACGGGGCGGATTAATCGTCCTTTTGCCATTAAGCGTCACCCTGCGCGGGTTCGGGGAGCGAACTCGTGGCCGACACCTTCCGCAGCCTGCGCGCACTCGAGAAGACGGCGTCCACCAGCCGCGTGCTGAACCTGGCCGCCCTGGCGGTGAAGCATGCCGACGATCCCGAACACCTGGCCCAGCCGCTGTTCCATTCGCCGGCGCTGAACGCCGCGGTGATCCTCAAGCACCGGCTTCGGCACAACGAGGCGGTTGTGGCGCCGGGAGGCGCGCGCACGGTCACCAAGCTGATCGTGCCGTTCGAGCGGTCGGATCTGGGGCTGGGCGGCCGGTCGATCTTCGTCGGCGAGCAGGGCTGGCGCGAAAGTCTGCGGGAGCTGGCGGGCGGAAACCATGACCTGACGCGCGACGCCGGCGTACTGGAGGCGCTGGACGAACTGCCGTCCCTCGATCCGTTCCTGGTCCGCGAACATCTGAGACGCCGCGGATACGAGGTCAGCGCCACCCATTTCGAGATCTCCGGCGGCGACCTGGCGATGATGCAGCAGTTCGTCGGCGCGGAAATCGCCAAGCTCATCGACCTGGCCTACGCCGGCAAGTCCGGGAACAGCGCCAATACCTCGCGTCTGGTCGAGGCGCTGTTGTCGGACCGGCCGGATGAGCGGCTGGAGCCGCTGCGGCTGACCCTGCGGCTCGAGGGCGAGAGCTACCGTGAGGGCATCTTCAGCTGGAAGGGCTTTCTCTACTACAAATGGGTGCTGAACACGCTCTGGCCGCGGATGCGCGAGGTGCTGGTCGAGCTTGCAAAGGTCAAGGTGGTCGGACCCCGCGACTTCGAGAGCGAGTCGCTGATCAAGGCGATCAAGGTGCGGCTGCATGAAAATATCGAGCGGCAGGCCAAGGCGGTCGCCGACTACCTGCGGATCTATGACGCGGTGTTCGAGGAACTGACCCGCGACGGCAACGCCACGGCGTTCCGCGACTTTCTGCTGAAGTCTCCGGAAATGCTGGTGCGGCTGGGCGAGGGCGCCGGCGCGATCTCGCATATCACCTCTTTCTGGCGGTTCCGTTTTCCCCGGACCAAGCCCTTGCAGGCCGGCGTCGGCGAACTGCTCGACATCCTGCAGGATTTCCAGGCCGGCCTTGGCGCAGCGCCTCTCGCTTTGTCGACGGCGGCGTAGGGAGACTTCCAGGCGAGGCCAGACGTCAGCCTATCGACGGAAAAAGCCCGCTCGGATAAGCCATCGACTGCGCGGGCGTGGCGGAACTGGTAGACGCAGCGGACTTAAAATCCGCTTTCTTATGGAGTGTCGGTTCGAATCCGACCGCCCGCACCACTCCATCCAAGGCCCGTCGGGACGCGTGCCCTTGCGCCGGCATGGGGACGGCCGCAGATGGATCCATGGCGCTCGGGGCGATCATACTGACCGGCGGGGCGGGCGCGCGGATGGGCGCGGACAAGGCGACCCTGCTCTGGGCGGGGCGCCGCGCCGTTGATCGCGTCGCGGCGCTGGCGCGCGCGGCGGCCTGTGAGGTGATCCTCACCGCCGGATCCAACGACTATGGCCTGTTGCTGGCGCTCGACGCCGCGCCTGGCGGCGGTCCGGTGGGTGGCGTGCTGGCCGGGGCCCGGGCGCTGCGTCTCGCCGGTTGCGATCGCGCCCTGGTTCTGGCTGTCGATGCGCCGACCGCCCGGCTCGAGGACATCGCCCCGCTGCTGGCGGCCGGTGGCGCCGGGGCTGCCTTCGAGGCTCTGCCCCTGCCCATGGTATTCGACATTGCGGAGCTGCCGGCAGAGGCCCTGGCCGGCTGGCCGCTGGCGCGGCTCGCCGAGCGCGCCGGCCTGCAGCGGCTCAGTTGTCCCGCGGACGTCCGGGTGCGACTGCGTGGCGCCAACACGCCCGAGGAACGCGAGGCCCTGCTGAGCGACTTGACGGGGTCGGTGGACGACTAACCAGGCGCCGACGCCGGCCGGCCGGGCGCCGTATCACGATCCTCCGCGCCGGGGTCGGCGCCTGCGGTCGGGTAACGAAAGCCGTCGCCTGCGCCCTGGCTGGCCGCGAACTGGCGCGCCGCGAAGGTCCAGTCGGCGACGTTGTCGACCCACCTGCGCAGGAAGCCCTGCCGGTCGCTCTGATAGTCCAGATAGTAGGCGTGTTCCCACAGGTCGCAGACCAGCAACGGGAACAGGCCGTCCCGGATCAGGGTGTCGTCGGCGTCGTGGGTCGAGAGCACTTTCAGGCCCTGCGGCGCCACGGCGAGCCAGACCCAGCCCGAGCCGAAGTGTTCGGCCCCTTCGGTGACGAAGGCGTCCTCGAAGGCTTCGACACTCCCGAATGCCTGGTCGATGGCCGCCTTAAGATCGCGCGACTGGGGCGTGGCCGGGCGCGCGGCGCCGTGCGGCGTCATGCTGAGCCAGAAGAAAGCGTGGTTCCAGGCCTGGGCTGAATTGTGAAACAGCTTGAGGTCGCCGCTTCGCTGGGCCTCGCGCACCACGTCCTCCAACGGCCGCCCGTCGAGACCCGCGGCCTTGGCCAGGCTGTTGGTCTTATCGACATAGGTCCGGTGATGCTTGTCGTGATGGCTGTGCAAAGTCTCGTGCGACAGCGTCGGTTCCAGCGCGTCGTAGTCGTAGGGCAGCTTGGGCAGGATGAACATTTTCGGGCTCCTGGGCGGGGTTAGGAAACCCGCAGGCCCGCTGGCTGTTCCGCGTCAGCGCCGCAGCATGGAGATGAACTCGAGTTCGCGGCCCTCCGGGTCGATCACCAGGGCCGCGCGCATGTCGCCGGTGTCGAACGGCGCGCGGTAGTCGGTCGCTCCGGCCGCGAGCGCGTGAGCGTAGGCGGCGTCCACGTCGCGGACGAACAGCCCAAGCGGGCCATGGCCCGTGCCGACCGCGACCTCGCGCCCGTCCTTGTGCCAGTAGAGGATCAGGCTGAACCCGCTGTCCTCGCCCGGGCGGCGCATGACCAGTTCGGTGAGGTCGGGCAGATCGATGGTCTGGGCGACCACCAGGCCCAGGGTCCGCTCATAGAAGTCGCGCATGGCGGCGAGATCACGGACCACGAACTTGATGAAGCCGAAGCGGACCGAAGGGGCCGTGGTCTTCGCCGGCGCTGGCGCAGTGGCGGTGTCGCTCATGGGGTGTTCCTTCGGATGTCGGGGCCTGGGATCAGATGCCTAAGCTATCAGGCGCACGATGCAACCATGCGGTCAGAGATGCGGGACGTCGGCCAGGACCCGCGGGAGCAGGTGGACAAGTCGTCGCGCCGCCTGGCGCTGTCCGGCGGCGGTGGCGATCAGGTCCTGACGGGTTTCCAGCTCCACATAGTCGAGGCCGCGCGGGCCGGCGTGGGCCGGCACGGTGAAGTCCACCTCGTCCATGCGATAGGGCTGATTGTCGCCGACCAGCGCCTCGCCAAGCTCGGCGCGCAGGCGGCTGAGGGCGGCAAGCGAGAAGGCGGAGTCGCCGGCATGCAAAACGCCGAACGCCCAGGGCCGGTCCAGCCCGTCCATGCTTGGCGTGAAAGAATGCAGGGAAATCAGCACAGTTGGCAGGTCTCGCGCCGCCCGGGCGTCCAGCTCGGCGGCGATGGCGGCGTGATAGGGCCGGGCGATCCCGGCGATGCGCGCCGCGCGATCGCCGGGGGTGAGCGCGAGGTTGCCGGGAATCTCTACGCCGTCGCTGACGGCTGGGATGGCGTCGGGCCGCGCCGGATCGCGGTTGCAGTCGATAACCAGGCGGGAGAACCGCTGGCGAATGAAGGTCGCGCCCAGCAGGTCCGACAGCGCCTCACCGAGCCCGGCGACGCCGATATCCCAGGCGATGTGGCGGCGGCGTTCGGCGGCGGGCAGGCCGAGGGTTCCGAGGGCGCGCGGGATCAACCGCCCGGCGTGGTCGCCCAGCAACAGGAACGGCGAGGCGGCGCCCGGATTGAGGGCAATCCACGGCGGCGCTTCGTCGGCGTCCAGCAGCGGCGTGGACTCCGCCCCCGATTTGTTCGCAGGCTCCGTCAATGTCCGTCGTCTCCCTGCACGATCGCGTGCCGCGCGCGCCATGCAACCCACGCCGCCCAGGTGAGTTGCGCAGAGACGCCAAACCCTCCAGAGGACTGCCATGCGCATAAGAGCCGGGTACGAGATCGTCTACGACTGTCCAGCGCCCGTGCCCATGATGCTGATGCTGAATGTCCGACATGAGCGGATCGGCGACATGGAAACGCCGGACCTCCTGAAGACCGATCCGCCGGTCCCGTTTCGGCAATACCGTGACCTGTTCGGCAACCTCTGCACCCGTCTGGTGGCCCCGGCCGGGCGGTTCACCATGAGCGCCGACTTCGTGGTGCGGGATTCGGGGCTGCCGGATCCGATCACCCCTGACGCCGTCCAGCACCCGGTCGACGATCTGCCCGACGACGTGATTCTCTATCTGCTGGGCAGCCGCTATTGCGAGACCGAACGGATGGTCGATCTGGCCTGGTCTCTGTTTGGCGACATTCCGCCCGGCTGGGCTCGCGCCCAGGCCATCGTCGCCTACGCCAATCAACGCGTCGCCTTCGGCTATCAGCATGCGCGCCCGACCAAGACGGCGTTCGAGGCGCACGAGGAGGGAACGGGAGTCTGCCGCGATTATGCGCACCTGGCGATCACCCTTTGCCGCTGCATGAACATCCCGGCCCGCTACTGCACCGGCTACATGGGCGACATCGGCATTCCAATCGAAGGGGTGATGGATTTCAGCGGCTGGTTCGAGGCCTATCTGGGCGGCGCCTGGCACACCCTCGACGCGCGGCACAACCGGCCGCGAATCGGCCGCATCCTGATGGCGCGCGGCCGCGACGCGACCGACACCGCCATCACCACCAGCTTCGGGCCGAACTATCTGGCGGGATTCAAGGTGATCACGGAGGAACTGCCCGAAGGCTGAAGCTTCAGGCGCCTCCCGTCGCAACGGCATGAGGCGGCGGCAATATTGGTGTAACCTTGTCGTCGGACATTTGGCGCAAGGCTGCGCCGCTGGGGCGAATTCGGGAGCATTACTATGAACCGTGGACAATTCGGGGTCCTGGCGCTGCTCGCCGGCGCCGCGGCACTGTACGGCTGCACCAGCGACCCGACGGCGCGAAACGCGCTGGCCGCCGGCTCACCCGCTGCGGCGACGGCGACCGCGCCGATGACCGTCGACAATTTCATGCTGGTCGACCAGGCCCTGGAGGCCCACGAGCTCTATCGCCTGGCCGACGCCAAGGCGGTGGTGATCGTGACGCAGGCCAATGGCGATGTGGTGATGCGCGGCCTGGCCCCCGACCTGAAGGTGCTCAAGGCTGCCTACGCCGGCAGGGGCGTGGAGTTCCTGATGCTGAATTCCAGCCTGAAGGATACCCGCGAGGCGATCCAGGCCGAGGCCGCGAAAGCAGGCTACGACACCCCGATCCTGATGGACGGCTACCAGCTGGTGGGCGGGGCGCTCGGCGTCACCCGCTCGGCGGAAGTGTTCGTGGTCGATCCCAAGACCTGGGCGGTGGCCTACCATGGGGCGCTGGCCGGCGCGGGTGCCGGCAAGGCGCTGGACGCGCTCACCGCCGGGCGTCCCCAGCAGGTCGCTGACGCCGCGCCCAGCAAGGGCGCGGTGATCGCGTTTCCCGAGCGCGGCGTCGCGAAGATCTCCTACGCCAAGGACATTGCCCCGATCCTCGACGCCAAGTGCGTGGCCTGCCACGAGGAAGGCGGCATCGGCCCGTTCGCCATGACCAACTACGCCATGGTCAAGGGGTTCGCCCCGATGATCCGCGAAGTGATCCGCACCGACCGGATGCCGCCCTATCACGCCGATCCGCACGTCGGAAAATTCTCTGACGACAAGCGGCTGACGCCCGCGCAGACCAAGACCCTGGTCCACTGGATCGAGGACGGGGCGCAGCGCGGCGACGGCGCCGATCCCCTGGCCGCGGTGCATCGCGTGGCTCAGGAGTGGCCGCTGGGCAAGCCGGACCTGTTGATCAGTGTCCCGGCCTACACCATCCCCGCGTCAGGGGTCGTCGACTACCAGCGCCCGGCGATGATGAACCCGTTGACCGAGGGCAAGTGGGTCCGCGCCTCCACCGTAAAGCCGGGCTCGCGGCAGGGCGTGCACCACCTGCTGACCGGTTGGATGGCTGAGATGCCGGCCAACGGTAAGTCCTCGGAGACCAAATGGGCGGCCTCGCTCGGTGCCGGCTATGCGGTGGGCGCGGAGTCCAGCATCGAGCCGACCAATGCGGGCGTCTACTTGCCGGCGGGCGGGGCGATCGGCTTCCAGGCGCACTACACGCCGTTCGGCAAGGAGGCCGTCGATAAGTCGCAGATCGCGCTCTATTTCTACGACAAGCCGCCGGAACTGATCATGCACAACGTCGTGGTGATCGACACCAGCATCACCATTCCGGCCAACGAAGGCCGGCACCGGGAGGTCGCCTATGTGGCGTTCCCGCATGATGCGCTACTCTATTCGGCCTTCCCTCACGCCCACTACCGCGCCTATTCGTCGGACCTGTGGATCC
>JANXXA010000330.1 GCA_025350885.1 Phenylobacterium sp. | reverse complement strand
CGCCGGTGAGGGCGAAGCCGCCGATCATCAGAGCCCAGGCGGCCGGCTCGGGAACCGCGCCGTGCCCGCCGCCGCCACCACCGCCCTTGTAGTCAAAGCTCTTGGTGAACGTGCCGCCGCCGAGGTTGAAATTCCGGAAGTTCGTCCCGCAGATCACCAGGTAGGGGCCGCAGCGAATCGCCGGATTGACCCCGATGCCGTCAGTGATGTTGATGCTGGGATCGCCGGATATGCTGACCGGCACCCCGCCGACATGGCCGATGGCCGAGAAGCGAATCTGAACCAGAGGATACGTGAAGAACGTGCTGAAATAGTCGGTTATGTCGGACGAGAAGGTCGCATTCTTGGAATTCAAGGTGAATTCACCGCTGGTCACCGACCAGTCCAGCAATGTTGCTATGCTGTTCAAGTGCTGCATCGGCCTGATCGTATAGTCGAAATCCTTGCTGAAGGTGATGTCCGCGGTCAGGTGGGTTCCGAACCTGGGGGACCTCGCTCGAGGAGATGAGGTGAAATCGCCGGAGTCATAGTGGAACGTCACGGGTGTCGTTGCCTGGGCGAACCCGGGAAATACGCCGGCCGTGGCCATCGCCAGAGCAAGCCCCGCAAGTCCCTTCGAAATGCGATTGCCGATGTCCCCAGATCCCATAGCTCGTACTCCGTCACACATTGTCGATCAGGCTGCTTAGCCGCCCGGCAAAAGCGCCGCATGGTCCGTTTGGACTATGCGCTGCGGATTTCGGGCTGCTGACGGTCGCCGCGAACCTTAAGAACCGATCAGACGTCGGTCTTGGCGGTGCGACCCTTGGGGGCGCGCCGGTCCTTCGAGCCGGACCAGTTGGTCCTGTTGTAGACGGCCTTTGCCTGATCGATCACCGAGGCGCCGGCGCGCAGGCCCCGTCGTTCGCCCTCCAACTGGGCCTCGATGGCCGCGGCGCTAGCGACGGGCGTCTTCGGGGGGATCGATCGCGCCGGCGCGACGGGGACCGGCAGGCTGGACGGGGCCACCTTGTCCTGGCCCTCGATCTCGTCGAGCAGTTCGCTCGCCGACTTCCTGGGGCGGCGCACCCGGCGGGGCCTGCGGGCCGGATCGATCGAGGCGGTCATGACGCGCCGGACCTAGCGCTTCGCCAGTTTCTCGATCTGCGCCTGCATGTCTTCCATCTGCTTGCGCAGGGCCATGAGGGCGTCGTCGGGCGCACGGGCGGACGAGGGTGCGGTGGGCGTGGACGCCGCCGGCGGTTCGCCGCGGGACGCAGGGGCGCTTGGCGCGGGCGTCTCGGCCTTGGCGAAGGCGAACGGCGAGAACATCTTCATCGCCCGGTCGAACAGCGCCATGTTCTGGCGGATCTGTTCGTCGAAGGCGCCGGCGCCGGGGGTGTGGCCTAGCGCTGAGAACTGGCTGCGCATGCGCTCCTGCTGCTGGGCGAAACTGGCCAGCGACAGCTCCAGATAGCTCGGCAGGAACGCCTGCATGGAGTTGCCGTAGAAGCCGATCAGCTGCCGCAGGAACTGGATCGGCAACAGGCTCTGGCCCTGCTGGCTCTCTTCCTCGAAGATGATCTGGGTCAGCACCGAGCGGGTAATGTCCTCGCTGGACTTGGCGTCATAGACCACGAAATCGATGTTCTGCTTGACCATCTCGGAGAGGTGCTCAAGCGTGACATAGCTGGACGAGGCGGTGTTGTAGAGCCGCCGGTTGGCGTATTTCTTGATCACGACGCGCTCGCCTTGGGCTGCGGCGTCGGCTGCCAGGGTGTCGGCCATCCCAAATTCCTCGTCGGACCCCGCGACTGCGGGCGCCACGTTCTGCACCGCAGTATCGCGGATGCGAGGCAAATCGCAAACGGCGGAAAGAATCAGCGCTTGCCGAACCTTAGCGTCCCAACAATAGATGAACGCGGGCCGCCTCGCGCACCATCAGGAGCCGCCGCCATGAGCGACGTTGTCATCGTTTCCGCCGCCCGCACGCCGGTCGGCTCGTTCAACGGGGCGCTTTCCAGCCTGCCCGCCCACGAACTCGGCAGGATCGCCATCATGGCCGCCGTCGAACGCGCCGGGATCAGCGCGGCCGATGTCGATGAAGTGATCATGGGCCAGGTGCTGCAGGCCGGCCAGGGCCAAGGCCCCGCGCGGCAGGCCTCGATCAACGCCGGTATCCCGATGGAGAGCCCGGCCTGGAGCCTCAATCAGTTGTGCGGGTCAGGCCTGCGGGCGATCGCGCTGGGCGCCCAGCAGATCCAGGACGGCTCGGCCGGGATCGTCGTGGCCGGCGGCCAGGAAAGCATGAGCCAGTCGCCGCACGCGGCGAACCTGCGCAACGGTCAAAAGATGGGCGACCTCGGCTTCGTCGACACCA
Organism: Phenylobacterium sp.; assembly: GCA_025350885.1. Classification (GTDB taxonomy): domain Bacteria; phylum Pseudomonadota; class Alphaproteobacteria; order Caulobacterales; family Caulobacteraceae; genus Phenylobacterium. The sequence goes on along the minus strand of JANXXA010000330.1, from coordinate 414 downwards.
TGATCAAGGACGGCCTCTGGGACGCCTTCCATGGCTACCACATGGGCCAGACCGCCGAGAACATCGCCGCCCGCTGGCAGATCACCCGCGAGGACCAGGACCGTTTCGCCGTCGGTTCGCAGAACAAGGCCGAGGCGGCGCAGAAGGCCGGCCGCTTCGCCGGCGAGATCGCCCCGGTGACGATCAAGGGCCGCAAGGGCGACACCGTCGTCGACCAGGACGAGTTCATCCGCCACGGCGTCACCTACGAGAGCCTGGCCACCCTGCGCCCCGCCTTCACCAAGGATGGCTCGGTCACCGCCGCCAACGCCTCGGGCCTCAACGACGGCGCCGCCGCCCTGGTGCTGATGACGGCTGAGGAAGCCTCCAAGCGCGGCCTCAAGCCCCTGGCCCGCATCGCCTCCTGGGCCCACG
>JANXXA010000323.1 GCA_025350885.1 Phenylobacterium sp. | reverse complement strand
GACCAAGGTCAACGCCGCCGCGCAATCCGGCGCGCGGGACGCGCAGACCGCCTATCAACTGGGCGGCGGCGCCCGGTTCGATGTGGTCCAGGGCCAGCGCACTCTGGGTCGCGCCCAGCGCGCGCTTGTCGAGGCGCAGAGCCGGCGGATGAGCGACCTGGTCGAACTCTATGCCGCCACCGCCGCCGACTGGCGCCCGGCCGCGGCGGCTAACCCCTGATCCCCGATCCCGCGCTGGCCTCGGCGGCCAGGCGTCCGGACAGCTCGGCCATGTGGTCGAAGTCGGCCTCGAAGGCGCCCAGGCCCTGGGTCAGGCCGCGCAACTCGGCGATCAGGCCCAGCCGCTCGGACTGTGGCAGGTAGGCCTCGATCCGCTCCCAGCCGCGCCAGTCCTCGCGCGGCGCGAGCCCCAGGATCTGGCCGCGCCGGGCGGTGAGCGCGGAGGTGACGTTCGAGGCGCTGGGCGACGGTGAATAGACCGTCAGCTTCTCGATCGGCTCCAGCAGGATCGCGCCGCAACCAGGCAGGCCCTCGTCCATCGCCAGCCGCCCGGCCAGCCGGAAGGCCATTTCCGATGAATCGACGCTATGGGTCTGGCCCTCGATCAGGGTCACCTCCAGGTCGGTGACCGGAAAGCCGAGATGACCCCTTTCCAACCCGTCGCGGACGCCCTGCTCGACGGCCGGGATCCAGTGCTTGGGCACCGAGCCGCCGACCACCCGCTGGCTGAACACGAAGCCCGAGCCGCGCGGCAGCGGCCGGATCTCCACCGTCACGTCGGCGAACTGGCCGTGGCCGCCGGACTGTTTCTTGTGTCGCGACCGCTGGGTCACGGCTCGCTGGATGGTCTCGCGATAGGGGGTCTTCGGCTGCTCGGTGTCGATCTCCACGCCGAAGCGCCGCTTCAGCCGCTCCAGCGCCAGGCGCACGTGGCCCTCGCCCTGGCCGGCCAGGATCATCTGGTGGGCCTCGGGATCGTGGGTCAGGTGCAGGCCGGGATCCTCGTCGATCAGCTTGCCGAGCGCGGAAGACAGGCGCACGTCGTCCTTGCGGTTGGTCGCCGACAGGGCCACCGCGAACAGCGGCCGGCGCGACCCGGCCGCCGCCCGGACCGTTTGCGGCAGGTTGGTGGTCGACAGGATCTGGCCGGCGCGGGCGGCCTCGACCTTGCCGATGGCGCAGACCTCGCCGACGCCGGCCGAGGCCAGCTTCTTCAGCACGCCGCCCTGCACCGCCGACAGACCGCCGGCGCGGCAGCGTTCGCCGTCCGGGGCGACGAACTCCGCCCCATCGGCCAGGGCCTTGCCGAACACCCGGGCGTAGGCGAGCTTGCCCGACTGGCCGGCATAGGCGGCCTTGAGCACATAGGCGCCGGTATCGACCCCCAGGCGTTCGGCGGCCCGCTCCGGCGCCGGGGTCTCGTGGCGCAGCGCCTTCAGCAGCCGGCGCACGCCAAAGCCGTTCTGCGCCGAGCCAAAGAACACCGGCACGATCAGCCCGGCGTTCATCTCCCGCACCAGATCGGCGAACACCGCGTCGCGGCTGGGGGTCGCGTCGGACAGCAGCTGTTCCAGCAGGTCGTCGTCGAAGTCGGCCATCTGTTCCAGCATGTGGAACCGCGCCTGCGCCTCGGCGTCGCGCAGATCGCCGGGGATTTCCACCTGGGTCGAGGGCTCATTCGGCCGGTAGACAAAGGCGCGCTCAAGCGCCAGATCGATGAAGCCGTTGACCTTTTCGCCTTCCCAGGTCGGAATCTGGCGGGCGACCAGCGGCGTCGCGCTGACCGTGGCCAGGGCCGCCAGCAGGTCTGCAAGAGCGCCGCGGGCCAGGTCCATCTTGTTGATGAACAGCGCGTGCGGCACGCCCAGCCGCTCCAGCTCGCGCAGCGTCGGCTGCAACAGGCCCGCCTTGGCCGGGTCGGGCTCGGCGACCACCACGGCCAGATCGACGGCCGGCAGGGCGGCGTCCAGATCGGCGCAGAATTCCAGGGAGCCGGGGCAGTCGATCACGCAATAGCGGTCGCCCATGAACTCGAAGCCCGCGAGATTCAGTTCGACGGAGTGGCCGCGGGCGCGGGCCTCGGGGCTGGAATCGCCCACCTTGTCGCCGCCGACCCGTCGCTCGACCGCCCCGGTGACCTGCAGCAGGGCTTCCATCAGGGTGGTCTTGCCGCTGCTGGTGGGGCCCACGAGCGCCAGCGCGCGCACGGACCCCACAGATTGGCTTCCGGCCAAGGTAGCCCCTCCTGCCAAAGTCGGCCCTCCTGCCTGAGTAGGCATGTCGTTCTCCCATCACCTTGGGCGCCAGGGACGCCCTTGCCGGGAAGACGAGCGCATCCGTGGCGCGGGTTAGGGGCGGTCGCGGACCGTTGCAGGGGCTCGCGCCGCCCTGGCCCCAATAGCTAACCCCGTTTTTTCGGCAGGGTCTGCTCACGAACCCGTGGGCTCGCGACCTGACGGTTCGCCTTTCAGGGGAACGGGGTTGGAAGCGCTGCCGTGGCGTGCCACATACCAACCACAATTCAAACACCGTTCGAAAGTCTTGGGGGATTAAGTATGCGGAAATCACTTCTGGCCATGGGCGCGGCCCTGGCGATCGGCCTGAGCGCCCCGGCGGCCAGCGCCGCGGAATTTCTTTTTCAATGGGATGACGGCGTCGAAGGTCACCTGTTCGGCGACACCTACAAGGACGGCGTCCTGATCCAGCATGCGGAGGTCGGACCGGAAACCTATAGCGGCGGCTATGGCCTCTGGGATAGCGGGATCCTGGCCGACAGTTTTGATGTCGCCTTCAACATCTTCGACGCGACCGGCACGCTGAGCGACACCTATCACCTCATCGGCAAGGCGGGCGACGTCCGCTTTCAGCCGCTGTTCTCTTCGGACGTCGAGGGAGTTCCGTTGACGTTTATCGATGGGGGCGCGTCGATCACCGAAACCGGCCTCTACCAGACCGTCTTCAATTTCAACACCACCTCCGGCGACCACTACACCCTGCAGTTCCGCTCCGATGCGGGCACAGCCGTTCCTGAGCCGGCGACCTGGACGATGATGATCGGCGGCCTGGGCCTGGTCGGCGCCATGGCGCGCCGCCGCAAGGCTGCGGCGCCGCAGACCGCCTGAACCTCACCGAGGCGACAGACGCGCGAAAGGCTCGCTCGAAAGGGCGGGCCTTTTTCGTGCGCGCCCCGGCTCAGATCGCGGCGCAGGCGTCCGTCAGCCAGGCGCTCACCTCGGCGGGGACCAGTGGCCCGATCACGGCCAGAATGCGGGCATGATAGGCGTCGAGCTGCGCGGCCTCCTCGGCCGTCAGCCTGGCCTTGACCACCAGGCGCCGGTCGATGGGCGCGAGCGTCAGGGTCTCGAACCCCAGCATCGGCCGCTCACCGCCTTCGATCATCGCCGGGCCGGTGACGAACTGCAGGGTCTCGATGCGGATGCCGTAGGCGCCTTCCTTGTAGTAGCCGGGCTCATTGGAGACGATCATGCCGGGGCGGAGCGCCACGCTGTTGGGGGCCTTGGCGATCCGGTGCGGACCTTCATGCACGCCCAGGTAGGAGCCGACGCCGTGGCCGGTGCCATGGTCGTAGTCCAGGCCGTGGGCCCACAGCGCCATCCGCGCCAGCGCGTCGAGCGCCGAGCCGGTGGTGCCGGCCGGGAACCGCACGCGGGCCAGCGCCAGGTGGCCCTTGAGCACCAGGGTGAAGCGTTCGCACATCTCCGCCGACGGCTCGCCGATGGCCACGGTGCGGGTGACGTCGGTGGTGCCGTCCAGGTACTGGGCGCCGGAATCCACCAGCAGCAGCGAACCCGTCTCGGTGCGCTTGTTGAGCCGCGTCGTGGGCCGGTAGTGGACGATGGCGCCATTGGCGGCGGCGCCGGCGATGGTGTCGAAGGACAGGTCCTGCAAAGCGCCGGTCGCTTCGCGAAAGCCCTCCAGCCGGGAGACGGCCTCGATCTCGTCCGGCGGGTTGGCTTGGCCCTCGGTGGCCAGCCAATGAAGAAAGCGGGTCAGGGCCGCACCATCGCGAACGTGGGCGCGCTGGGTCCCGGCGATCTCGACAGGGTTTTTGCACGCGCGCGGCAGCACGCATGGATCCTCGGCGCGCTGCACCGTGGCGCCGGCCGCGCCCAGCGCCTCGAAATACCAGGACGACGACTGGCCGGGATCGACCAGCACCTGCTTGCCGCCGAGATCGGCCAAAGCTTGCGGCAGGTCGGCGGGGGTTTCCAGCCGCACCTCGTTGCCGAGCCAGGCCGGCAGGTCAGGGGTCACCTTGGCGGGATCCAGGAACAGCCGCGCCGAGCCGTCGGCGCGCAGGATCGCCTGGGCTATGGGCAGCGGCGAGCGGATCACGTCGCCGCCGCGCACGTTGAACAGCCAGGCGATGGAGGCGGGCGAGGTGATCACCGCGGCGTCCGCGCCGCGCGCGGCCAGGCTCTCGCCGATCCGGTGGCGCTTGGCGGCGCTCTCCTCGCCGGCATATTGCAGCGGGTGCGGCACGACCGGGGCGGTGGGCTGGGCCGGGCGGGCCTGGCCCCAGGCGGTGTCCAGCGGATTGGGGCTGACGGGCCTGAGCACCCCGCCGGCCTTGGCCACGGCAGCCTTCAGGCGATCCAGCGCGTCAGGGCTGTGCAGGCGCGGGTCATAGCCGATCACCTGGCCGCGGGCGGTGGCGGCTTCCAGGTAGGCCGGGACGCCGCCTTCCACCAGGTCGCGGATCTCGAACGTCGCGGGATCCACCTGGTCGCGGACCTGTAAGGTGTAGCGCCCATCGACGAAGATCGCCGCCTTGTCCGCCAGGATCACCGCGGCTCCGGC
>JANXXA010000317.1 GCA_025350885.1 Phenylobacterium sp. | reverse complement strand
CTACTATTTCGGTGGCACCCAGACCTCGGTCAGTGCGGCCAATGAATTCGGCGATTCTGGAGCCTATTTCCACCCAAGCCTCAGCACGCTCAGCCCCAATGGCGGCAACTTCGTCGCCCTCGACGGCGACGGCCTGGGCAGCAGTGATTTTCGCGGCGTGCTGTCGCAGAACATCACCGGCCTGACGATCGGCAACACCTACACCCTGTCCTTCAACTGGGGCGCCGCCCAGCTGATCAACCGCACGGGCGCCACCACCGAGCAACTGCACGTGACCTTCGGCAGCGACGTGTTCGACACCGCCATCGTGCCCAACCCCAGCGGCGGATTCTCCGGCTGGATGACGGTTAACACCAACTTCAAGGCCACCAGCACCAGCCAGCTTCTGACTTTCCTGTCGATCGGCTCGCCGGCCGGGCTGCCGCCGATCGCGGTGCTGGATGGCGTCTCGCTGCGCGGCGGCGTGCCGGAGCCGGCGACCTGGGCGATGATGCTGGTGGGCTTCGGCGGTCTCGGCGCCATGATCCGTCGGCGCCGGGCAAGCGCCGCGGCCGCCACCGCCTGAGGACGTCAATTCGTCCAGGCGACGTCCGCCTGGACCTGAGATAAGGATGGGGGAGGCTGAGTTTCGGCCTCCCTTTTTCCGTTCCGGTCATCTGTTGCTGTATTCTGTATCGTTCTAGCTCGCCGTTGGAGTGCGTATGCTGAGCCAGTTCGTCCAACACGCCGCCTCGTTCGCCACGCAGGTGTCCAGCACCATCCTCTGGCTGGTGTTGCTGACCCTCGTGTTCGTGCCGATTGAGCGGTTCTTCACACTGCGTCAGCGCGGCCTGACCCGAGGCCAGCTGACCGGAGACATCGCCTACTACTTCCTCAACAGCATCCTGCCGACGATCCTGCTGTCGATCCCCATGGGTCTTGTCGCGGGCCTGGTCAGCCGCGCGACGCCATCGGCCTACGTCGAAGCGGTGAACGGCCTGCCGCTCTGGCTGCGGATTGTCGCCGGTCTGCTGGTGGGCGACCTGGGGGCCTATTGGGCCCACCGCGTGACTCACAGGTCCGGGTTCCTGTGGCGATTCCACAAGGTGCATCACGCGCCGGAGCATATCGACTGGCTGGTCAACACCCGCGCGCATCCGGTGGACATCGCCTTTACTCGGCTTTGCGGTCTGGTGCCGATCTATGCGCTCAGCCTGGCCAATCCGGCCGCCGCCGACGGTTCGCTGGTCCCGTTCATCGTCAGCTACACCGGCGTGGTCTGGGCGTTCTTCATTCACGCCAACGTGCGCTGGCGTCTGGGGCCGCTGGAATGGATCGTCGCCACGCCGGCCTTCCATCATTGGCATCACACCAACGACGAGCACCGCGACCACAACTACGCAGCCCTGTTTCCGATCTACGACAGAGTGTTCGGCACCCTTCACCTGCCCGACCACTGGCCGCCCTGCTACGGGATCGACGAACCACAGCCGGTCAGCATGGTTGGCCAGCTGCTGCGCCCCCTGGGGCTCGACGCCTCGCCGCTGCCGGCAACGCGCCGCGAAACCCCCGTCGCCTGACGGCAAGGTCGGGTCGCGCGCGCCCGCCGTATGGCGCCGCCGTTGCAACGCTCCAATTGAAAGGCGCGGGCCTGTTCCCTTCCGGGACAGCCCACGCCAGACACCGCCGCGCAAGTAAGCGGCGGCGGCCCGAGCGCCCCATGGCTGGCCCTTCGCCAGGTTGGCCGAGGCGTATTCAGGCCCCGCGTAGTCCGAGCCCGTTCGCGGCCGCTTGGACGAGAAACGCCGCCGGCCTCTCCCCGGCGGCGTTTTTCATGTGCGAGTCACGGTTGACGAAAGGACCGCTGGCCCTCAGACCCTGCCGGACAAGCAAGATCTCACCCTGCTGGAGGCTTCCATGCGCGTTGGCGTGCCCCGTGAAATCAAGCCGGACGAATATCGCGTCGGCCTCACCCCCACCGCCGTGCGCGAATATGTCAGCCACGGCCATGAGGTAGTCGTGGAAAAGGGCGCGGGGGTCGGCGCCGGCTATCCCGACAGCGCCTACACCCGAGCGGGCGCGAAGATCGTCGCCGATGCGGACGCGGTGTTCTCGGCCGCCGAACTGATCGTCAAGGTCAAGGAGCCGCAGGCCGTCG
>JANXXA010000245.1 GCA_025350885.1 Phenylobacterium sp. | reverse complement strand
CCACAAACGGCGCATCATCCAGGCCGACAGCGTGGCCGACCTGGCGCGGCTGCTGAAGCCCGGCGGCGCCCTACGTTTCGCCAGCGACGTGGCGCACTATGTGGATTGGGCCCTGGCGCTGGTCCTGGCCAACCCGGCGTTCCAGTGGACGGCGGGGCAGGCGTCGGACTGGCGCGACCCTCCGGCCGACCACATCACCACCCGCTATGAGGAAAAGCGCCTCGGCGACTGCGCGCCGGTGTTCCTCGATTTCGTGCGGGTTCAGCCGGCCGTCTTGTAGCGCTGGATCGCCGCGCGGATCAGGTCGGCGGTCTGTTCCGGCTCCGCCCAGCCGCTGATCTTCACCGACTTGCCCTTTTCCAGGTCTTTGTAGTGCTGGAAGAAGTGGGCGATCTGCTCGGTCAGGATGTTCGGCAGCGCGCGCCAGCTGTCGACGCCGGTATAGAACGGGTGCAGCGCGTCCACCGGCACCGCCAGCACCTTCTCGTCCCCACCGGCCTCGTCGGTCATCATCAGGCAGCCGATCGGCCGGGCCCGGATGATCGCGCCGGGCACCACCGGCGTCTGGCCGACCACGATGATGTCCATCGGGTCGCCGTCGTCGGCCAGCGTGTGCGGGATGAAGCCGTAGTTGCCCGGATAGAACATCGCGGTGTGCAGGAACCGATCGACGAACAGGGCGCCCGAGGCCTTGTCGATCTCATACTTCACCGGCTCGCCGCCCTGCGGGATCTCGATGATCGCATTGACGTCATAGGGCGGATTGACGCCGACGGGGATCTTGGAGAGGTCCATGGGCGCCTAGTGCCTTATCGCGGGGCCTTGGGGAAGTCCCTACCTCCCCCATCGCGGCAGCGATGGCGGGAGGGGGACCGCGCCCCAATCCACCCCCACTTGGGGGTGGATCGCGAAGCGATGGGGGCGCCGGATCGCCTAGCGATCCGGTGGGAGGGCGTGGTGGAGGGGGCGAGCGGCGCGCACTGAGCCATCGGCCGCCAATCGATCCGCCGCGTCTGGGGTTTGCCCCCTCCACCATCGGCTCTTCGGCCGACGGTCCCCCTCCCGCCGCTTCGCGGGTGAGGTTGAGGATGGGCCGCGCGAAATTCGGCCTCGCTTCACAGGGCCGCTTTGCCTGGTGCGTGGGAGTGACAAGACGCATTTGGGGGCCTATATCTCCCGCAATATCGTCCGTTAGCGCTGTAGTGGCGCCTACGAGCGGCGGGCTCCGGCCCGGCCGCTCTTTTCTTTGCCGGAGGCTGGGCCAAGGCCATGCGCGGGAGAACCGCCGAGGATCTGGGACTGCTGGAGCTGCTCGACCCCGTGGCCGAGGCGGCGGGCTACGCCGTGGTGCGCCTGCGCTTGATGGGCGGCGAGCATGCGCGCCGGCTGCAGATTATGGCCGAGCGGCCTTCCGACGGCGACATGAACGTCGAGGACTGCGCGCGGCTTTCACGCGCCATCTCCGAGATCCTCGACGCCGCCGATCCGATCGCCGGCGACTATACGCTGGAGGTTTCTTCCCCCGGCGTGGACCGGCCGCTGACCCGGCTGGCCGACTTCGAAACCTATCAGGGCCACGAGGCGCGCCTCGAGCTCGACCGCCTGGCCGAGGGGCGCAAGCGTTTCAAGGGCGTGCTGGCCGGCGTTGATGAGGGCCAGGTCGCCGTCGATCTGGAGGGGGAGGCCGAGACCGCGCTGATCCCGTTTTCCTGGATCCTCGAGGCCAAGCTGGTGCTTTCCGACCGCCTGATGAAGCGCGGCGCCGACCTGCGCGCGGCCCGCCTGCAATCCGACCCGCAAGATTCTCAACAACCGACGTCCGAGTAAGGGAAGACCCCCATGAGCCTCACCGGCATTTCCGCCAATCGGCTTGAGCTGCTGCAGATCGCCGACGCCGTGGCGCGCGAGAAGTCCATCGACCGCGAGATCGTCATCGAGGCGATCGAGGAGGCGATCCAGAAGGGCGCCCGCTCGCGCTACGGCGCCGAGCACGATATCCGCGTGAAGATCGACCAGAAGACCGGCGGGGTCGCCATCATCCGAGTGATCACCGTGGTCGCCGACGACGCCGACTATGGCGTGGTGGTGGGCGAGGACGGCGAGGAGACACCGGCCGAGGAGCCGCAAGGCATTCTGCGCCTGTCGGACGCCCGGCGCACCGACAAGGAGGCCGTGGTCGGCAAGACCTATGAGGAAGTGCTGCCGCCCTTCGAGTTCGGCCGGGTGCAGACCCAGATGGCCCGCCAAGTGGTCACCGGAAAGGTCCGCGAGGCCGAGCGCGAGCGCCAGTACGAGGAATTCAAGGATCGGGTCGGCGAGATCGTCAACGGCGTCGTCAAGCGTGTCGAATACGGCAACATCGTCGTCGACCTGGGCCGCGGCGAGGGCATTGCCCGCCGCGACCAGTCGATCCCGCGCGAGAACTTCAACATCGGCGACCGCATCCGCTGCTACATCTACGACGTCCGCCGCGAAGCCAAGGGTCCGCAGATCCTGCTCTCCCGCGCCCACG
>JANXXA010000229.1 GCA_025350885.1 Phenylobacterium sp. | reverse complement strand
GTTCCAGAAGACCCTGGTGGGCGAGGCGAGCCCGCGCGCGCCGGCCGAGCAGATCTGGCTGTGGAAGGAAATCGGCACCGGCGTCGGCTTCATCGGCCTGATCTGCCTCTTGATCGGGACGTTCGAGGTGCTGCTGACGGTTCCGCTGTTCGCCAGCCTCAACCATCCGGCCGAGCCGGTGGCCGAGCGGCGAGGCGGCAAGTGGTGGCTGGCCTTTCTGCTCACCGCGGCGGTGCCGGCCCTGACCTTCTATCCGCTGATGAAGCTGGGGATGCTGTTTTTCCCGATGCCGCTGTTCCCGCAATATATCCACAACCAGCTCCTGGTCTGGGCGCTGGCCAATGCGGTGATCAGCGTGGGGATCGGCCTGGCGCTGCGCGGCGGCAAGCCGGTGTTCACCACCAACTGGGTCAAGTCGGCGGGAATCGCGGCGGCCACCGTGGCGGTGGGCTACCTGGCCCTGTTCATCGTCGACGTGGTGTTCAAGGTCGACTTCCGGTTCTGGGTGCTGGGTCTGAAGCCGCTGGACGGCCGTCACGCGCTGATGGCGATCCCTTATCTGGCGCTGTGGGCGGTCTATTTCCTGGTGGCGCTCAGGGCGCTCTGCGCCAACCTGGGGGTGCGGGGCGAAGGCTTCATCTGGCAGGCCGGCAGCTGGAAGGTGGCGATGAGCCTGGGCTTTGTCGTGCTGCTGGTTGTGGAGTACGCGAGCCTGTTCCAGACGGGCCTGTTGTTCACCCCGACCGAGCCGCTCAACTCGATCGTGGCGATCCAGTTCGTGCCGCTGCTGGCCACGGTGGGCGCGATCGCGGCGATCACCTATCGGCGGACCAACTCCTATGTGCCAGGCGCGCTGATCTGCGCCCTGCTGCTTAGCTGGTACGTCACGGCGGGCACGGCGACGCACTGGTATCCGGGGTTCAAGCTGCCGACCCCTGCGGCGGCGCGCTCGCGCTGAACGCGGACCTGGGTTAGAGCGCCGGGATGGACCAAAGCCTTCCCGGGCCGAAAGGCTGGGCGGACCTGCTCGGCGAGGGTCGGCTGCCGCGCTTTGCGCTGATCTGCCTGGGCGTCTGGCTGAGCGCGGCTGACAGCCTGGTGACCGCCACGATCATGCCCAGCGTCGGCGCCGAGTTGGGCGGCTATGGCTATTTCAGCTGGGCGACGGCGGGGTTCCTGGTCGGCGCGATCCTGGCCGGAGCCAGCGCCGGGCGGCTGTCGGAAATGTTCGGGCTGCGCCGCGCCATCGTCTTCGCGGGGCTGGCCTATGCGGCGGGCTGCGTGATGAGCGCGGCGGGTCCGAACATCGCCGTCTTCCTCGCCGGCCGCCTGCTGCAAGGGGTCGGCGGGGGCTGGATCTCCGGCTTCTCGATGGTGGCCATCGCCCTGATGTTTCCCGAGCGGCACCTGGCCCGGGTGTTCGCCGCGGTCACCAGCGTCTGGGGCATCGCCACCGTGGTGGGTCCGCTGGTGGGCGGGCTGTTTGCTCAGGCCCACGCCTGGCGGATGGTGTTCTGGCTGTTCGCCGCCCAGGCCGTGGCGTTCAGCGCCGCCGCCGTCTGGCTGCTCAAGGCCGACGCCAAAGCCGACGGCGGCCCGGGCGTGCCCTGGACCCAGCTGGGCATTCTGACCCTGGGTGTCGCAGCCATCGCCATGGCCGACATCAGCAGAGGCGCGCTCGCCGCCGGCGGCCTGGTGCTGGCCGGACTGGCGCTGCTGGGCGTCGTGCTGAAGGTCGACGGTCGCGCGGCCGTGCGCCTGCTGCCGCACCGGGCGGCGGACCTGAAGACCATTGTCGGATCCGGCTACGCCGCGATGTTCGCGCTGACCGCGGCGTCGATGGGGCTGTCGGTCTATGGCCCGGCGATTCTGCAGACGCTCAGGGGCCTGTCGCCGCTGTGGGCCGGCTATGTGATCGGCGCCGAGGCGCTGGGCTGGACAGTCTGCGCCCTGCTGGTGGCTGACACGTCCGCCGTGTGGGACGGCCGCTGGGTGCGGTTCGGATCGCTGTGCGTGGTGACGAGCCTGGTGTTGCTGACCTGGGCGATGCGCGACGGCGCGCTGGGCTGGGTGATCGCCGGCTCGGCCCTGCTGGGCGCGGGCTTCGGCTTCTTCTGGAGCTTCCTCAGCCGGCGCGTGATGGCGGCGCTGTCGGACGACGACCGGGCCATCGGTTCCTCGGCGATCACCGCGGTGCGCCAGACCGGCGCCGCCGTCGGCGCGGCGATCGCCGGGGTGACGGCCAATCTGGTCGGCTTCGGGTCGGGGCTGACGGCGGCCACCGCGCAGGCCAGCGCGGTGTGGGTATTCGCCACGGCGATCCCGCTGGCGCTCGCGGGAACCTGGGCGGCGTTCCGACTGACCGGCTCGGCGGTGAAGGCATAAGGATCAGGCGATGGACATCCGCATTCTGCGACCCGGCGACGAGAACCTGCTGATCCAGGCAGTCGAGCTGGCCGACGAGGGTCCGCTGCCGCCGGCGAGGGCGTCGGCCCACCTTGCCGACCTGGCCCTGGTCAGCGTCGTGGCGCTGGAGGACGGCCAGGCCGTGGGCTTCGTCTATGGCCACGTCCTGCGCCGCTTCGAGGCGACCAGCTTCTTCATCTACGCCGTCGACACCGCGCCCAGCCACCAGCGGCGCGGCATCGCCAAGGCGATGATCGCCGCGCTCGTCGCCGAGGGCGCGACCGGCCGCTGGGACGAGATGTTCGTCCTGACCAACCGTGGCAACGCCGCCGCCATGGCCCTCTACGCCAGCGCCGGCGGGGTCAGCCCGCCGCCTGACGACGTGGTGATGTTCGACTTCGAGGGCTGAGGCGTCGCGGCCTACAGCTGATCGAGCCCATAGGCGGCGTGCAGGGCGCGGACCGCCAGTTCGGTATAGGCGGCGTCGATCAGCACGCTGATCTTGATCTCCGAGGTGGAGATCACCTGGATGTTGACGCCCTTTTCGGCCAGCGCGCCGAACATGGTCTTGGCGACGCCGGTGTGGCTGCGCATGCCGACGCCGATCACCGAGACCTTGGCCACGTCCTCGTTCACCGCCACGTCGTCGAAGCCGATCTCCTTCTGCGCGGCGCGGACGATCTCGACGGTGCGCGCGGCGTCGCGCTTGCCGACGGTGAACTCCATGTTGGCGGTGTCGGCGGTGCGCGCGTGGCTCTGGACGATCATGTCGACATTGACGTTGGCGTCAGCCAGCCGGCCGAAGATCTCCGAGGAGACGCCGGGGTGGTCGGGCAGGCCAAACAGGCTGATCTTGGCCTCGTCGCGGCTGTAGGCCACGCCGCTCACGATGCGCTTTTCCATGATCTCTTCCTCGTCGCAGACGATGGTGCCGGCATTGGCGGTGTCGTCGCCGGGCTCGATAAAACTGGACAGCACCCGCAGCGGCACGCCCTGGGCCATAGCCAGCTCGACCGAACGGGTCTGCAACACCTTGGCGCCCAGCGAGGCCATTTCCAGCATCTCCTCATAGGAGATCTTCGACAGCCTGCGCGCCTTGGCTTCGATCCGCGGGTCGGTGGTGTAGACGCCGTCCACGTCGGTATAGATGTCGCAGCGGATGGCCTTCACGGCGGCGGCGATGGCCACGGCGCTGGTGTCGGAGCCGCCCCGGCCCAGGGTGGCGATGCGCCCGTCGCGAGTGACGCCCTGGAAGCCGGCGATCACCGCCACCTCGCCGGCATCCATCGCCGCGGCCAGCTTGTCGGGCGGCACCTCGTCGATGCGGGCGCGGCCGTGCGCGTCGTCGGCAATGATCGGGATCTGCCAGCCCAGCCATGAGCGGGCCGCAACCCCGATGTTGCGCAGGGCCATGGCCAGCAGGCCCGCGGTCACCTGCTCGCCGGAGGCCACCACCACGTCATATTCGTCGTCGGAAGGGGCCAGCCCCTGCGCCGCGGCGCCCGAGCCGTCGGTCCAGGCCACCAACTCATTGGTCTTGCCGGACATCGCCGAGACGACCACGGCGACGCTGTGCCCCGCCTGCACCTCGGCATTGACCAGCCGCGCGACGCGGCGGATGCGCTCGAGGTCGGCCACCGACGTGCCGCCAAATTTCATCACCAGCCGGGACACTTGGCCGCGGACCCCCATCCTCAAGAGGGCTGGGTTCTAGCGGCGAGGCGGGGGCGGCACAACGGCCTTGACCTTGGGTAGAGACAACCTACATACTTAACTATTAAAAGGAGCTTGTGATGGATAGCGGCGTCGTCGCCGGGATCGTGGGGTCGGACATGACGGTCTCGGACAAAATTCGCGCCCTGAATGCCGAGGGCTGTCCGCGGGCCGACATCGCCCGCGCGCTCGGCAAGCGCTACCAGCATGTGCGCAATGTGCTGGAGGCGGACAAGCTCAGTCGCGCGCAGGCCCCAGGCGGCGTCGCGGAGCGCTCAAGCGGGTTCAGGGGTCCGCGCCAGCTCGAACGCGAGGTGGAGGACCGTGGAGGCGGCGCCTACCGCCTGGTGGTGCGCGACGACGGGTCGGTAGTCTTGCCGCCGGCTGTGTGCGAGGCTTTTGGGCTTCGCGGTGGCGGCGTTGTCCTGGCGCGCCTTGAAGGCGACGAATTCAAGCTGCACAGCGCCGAAACCGGCCTGCGGCGCGCGCGGGCGCTGTTGGCGCCCTACCTGCGGGCTGGCGTGAGTTGGGCCGACGGGCTGATCGCGGATCGGCGCGAGGAGCAGGCGCGCGACGATCGCGATGGCTGAATGGGTGCTGGACGCGTCGGCCGTCCTGGCCGTCCTTCGTGAGGAGCCCGGCTGCGAGCAGGTTCAGGATCGGCTGACGCAATCTGTTATCTCCGCGGTGAACTACGCAGAGGTGGTCAGCAAGCTTGTCGACTACGGCGCGGCGGGCGACATGGCCGTACGCGCCGCCGCCGAGCTTGGGCTTTTCGTCACGCCTCTTGACGAACCGACCGCGACACGCGTTGGCGCCCTGCGGGATGCGACCCGTCCCCGCGGCCTGTCCCTCGGCGACCGCGCCTGTATCGCTCTGGCGGAAAAGCTTGGCCTTCCGGCCCTGACCGCCGACCGTGCCTGGGCGGAGTGGATCGCATATGAACTTGAAGCAGCGGGATATTCGACCTTCTTCCAGCATTGGGACTTTGCTCCCGGAAGTAATTTCGTCCTCGAGATGCACAAAGCGGCATCGGAATCCGACAGAACCATCGCGGTCTTTTCTCAAAACTATCTGAACGCGATCTTCACTCAGCCCGAGTGGGCGGCGGCGCTAGTTCAGGATCCA
>JANXXA010000219.1 GCA_025350885.1 Phenylobacterium sp. | reverse complement strand
GTTGCGCCTGGATCAGCACCGGCATGCGCACCGTGACCGTGGTGCCTTCGCCGAGCTTGCTCTCCATCACCATCTCGCCGCCGTGCAGCCGGGCGAAGGCGCGCACCAGGGACAGGCCAAGGCCCGAGCCGGCCTGCCGGCGATCGGCGTCGCCCGCCTGCTCGAAGGGTTTGCCAAGGCGCTCAAGATCCTGCGGCGCGATGCCCACGCCGCTGTCGGCCACGACGATCTCCAGCATGTCGCCCCCGGCCCGCACAGTGACCGTCACCGACTGACCCCGTGGAGTGAACTTCAGGGCGTTGGAGATCAGGTTGAAGGCGATCTGCTTGATCGCCCGGCGGTCGGCCGAGACAGCGAGGGGGTCCGTCGTAAGGTCGCCCCGCAACTGGATTCCCGCCCGTTCCGCCTGGCCGCGCATCAGCCGCAGCGCCGCGGAGACGGCGTCACGGACATCGAAGCTCTCGCGCGCCAGCTCAAACCGCTCGGCCTCGATTTTCGACATGTCGAGCACATCGTTGATCAGTTCCAGCAGGTGCTCGCCGCTCTCGTGGACCAGCTCGGCATATTCGGCGTAGCGGTCCGACAGCGGTCCAAACAGCCGCTGCCGCATGATGTCGGAAAAGCCCATGATGGCGTTCAGCGGGGTGCGCAACTCATGGCTCATATTGGCCAGGAAGCGCGACTTGCCGGCGTTCTGCCGCTCGGCGGTTTCCCGCGCGGTCTCCAGGTCAGCTTCGCGGGCGTGCTGGGCGCGGGCGTCGCGCAAGGCGGCGATCAGCCGCGTCGCGCTGATCGGGCGCACGGCGAGCATCAGCCAGCCCCGCGGGTCGCTGGCCGGGATGAAGCCGACCTCCGCGGAGCCCTCAGACACGGCGCGGACCAGCGCGTCCTTGACGCGGCGGCGGTCGTTGGCGCAGGCCAGTTCGCTCAGGCCGCGACCCGGCAGGTCGTGGGTCTCAGTCCCCCCCGGCGCCTCGCCAAACGCCTCCAGGATCCGCCCGTCCGGATCGAGGGCCAGCAAGAGCTGAGGCTGGTGGTCCAGCGCCTCCCGCAGACCGGTCTCGGTCGCACGACCCTTGGCCGCGTCACCGCCCATCCGGCCCTGCAGCGCCACCAGGCCGGCCGCCAGGCCGAGCGCGGTGGTGGCCAGCGCCAGCAGGCTCAGCCAGATCGACAGGTCATCGGCCGGCCGGGCCTGGGGCAGCAGGATCGCGCCGAGCGCCGAAACACCGGCGGCGGCGACCCCGAGCGCCGCGCCCAGCGCCAAGAGTCTGGGTCGGCCAAACGCCGCGCCGGCGGCCAGCGGCGCCAGGCACCAGGGCGCCAGCGGTCCCGCGGGTCCCCCGGTCAGCTGGCAGGCCACGGCGCCGGCCGCGGCCCAGATGACGATGGCGACGGCCCCGCCCGCGCCCCCGGCGACCTGAGCCAGGACGGCGCCCAACAGGCTGGCGGCGACGACGACGGCCAGCGCCCAGTCCACCGCATAGGTCGCGGCTGCGCCCAGCAACGCCGCGCCGCCGGCGGCCAGGGCGACCGTGACGGTCCAGGCCAGCTGCCACGCGACGGCGAAGCCTCGCTCACGTCGCGTCGGTCCGCTGCCGGACGCGCGTCTGCGGGAACGGGTCAGCACGCGGTCCTGAAGATCTGCGCGACAGTCATGATCGCGAGCTTAGCGGCATGGGCCGGTCGGCGTAAGGGTGCTCGCCTGGAAGGCGACCGCCCCCGCGGCCCCGGTAATCGGGAGATCTGATCGGAGGAGCTGATCGGGGGAAAGGAATTCGTAAGCGACGCCGGACCACACTAAGGTCTTCTGAACAGCGAAAGCACGCGGCCACCTATGCCCGGAGCGGCCTCACCCGCCAAGACAACGCCGCCGTCCGACGCATCGCCCGCGTCACGGCGACGCCTGGCCCGGGCGGCCGACCTCGAAGATCAGAAGCGGGCGTTCCTGCGCCTGGTCAGCCACGAACTGCGCACCCCGCTCAACTCGATTCTGGGCTTCTCGGAAATCCTTGCCGTCGAACTCTACGGCCCGCTAGGCGCGCCGCAATACAAGGAATATGCCGAGATTATTCGCGGCAGCGGCCGCAAACTGCTGCTGCTGGTCAATCAGGTGCTGGAAATCGGCCGGCTCGAAGGGCTGACGCTTGAGGTCCGGCCCGAGGCGCTGGAACCCGCGCTCGACGAGGCGGTGTCGGGCCTGACCGAAGACTTGGCCGGGCGCGAGGTTCGGATCCGGGTGATCGGCGGCGGTCAGATGCCGGCTGTGCAGGCCGATCCGTGGGGCCTGCGCACAGTGCTCTCCCACCTCTTGCGCAACGCCGTCAGCTTCTCGCCGGATCCCGGTGAGGTGCGGGTCCGCGCCGCGCGGCGCGGCCGATTCGTCGAGATCTTCATCGAAGACAACGGCGAGGGTGTCGAACCCGCCGACCTGCCCAGGCTGATGCTGCCCTTCGAGCAGGGTGAGAACGCCCTGGTCCGGCGCGTCGAGGGCGCGGGGTTGGGTCTGCCGATCTGCGATCTGACGTGCAGAGCCATGGGTGGGCGGCTGACCCTGGTCTCCGCACCGGGCAAGGGTATGATCGCCGTCGTGCGGCTGCGGGCCGCCTGAGGGTCGGTTGTCGAAACGTCCGACGGCGCTTAAGTGCCGAGCATGCCTCCCCCTGCACCTCCCCGATCCCTCGACGCCGAACTTAGCGAACTGGCCGGCGAATTCGAGGTGCTGGGCGACTGGGAGGAGCGCTATCGCTATGTGATCGACCTGGGTCGCGACCTGGCCCCCCTCACCGACGCCGAACGGTCGGACGCCAACAAGGTGCGCGGCTGCGCCAGCCAGGTGTGGCTGGTGACCGAGCCCGGCGATGGCGCGACCCTGGTGTTTCGCGGTGATTCCGACGCCCATATCGTGCGCGGCCTGATCGCCATCCTGCTGCGCCTCTACAGCGGCCGCACGCCCGCGGAGATCCTGGGTTTCGACGCACCGGCGGCATTCGCCAGCCTGGGCCTGTCGGGGGCCCTGTCGCAGCAACGCTCGAACGGCCTGGCCTCGATGGTGGCGCGCATCCGCGCCGATGCGGGACGGGTGGCGGTTTAGGCCGCGCGAATCCCGCTGTGCATCTGGGCCATTCCAACCACGGCGTCGAATCCCAGGATCATGTCGATGTCGCCGCTGTCCGAGGCCAGCGGCAGGCGCAGCCAGAGGATTGAAAGATGCGCCGCGCCGCGCCACGCTAGATTGTGCACGCCGACCGCCGGCCGCCGCTCGGCCACCACCTTGCCCAGTTCAACCCGCCAATAGTCGGCCGCCGCGGCGCTGTAGATGTCGCCAAGCCGTCGGCCGGTGATTTCGCGGCCATAGACCCCGTAGAGCCCGGTTCCGGCCAGACGCATGCGGAACTCCGGCCGGGCGGAATCGCGCGCGGGCCTGCCGACATCGATCAGGCTGACGGTGGGCAGCAGGCGCTTCATCGCGGCCGGATCGAGCTGGCGGCGGCCGGGCAGCCGGGCGCCCGCCTTCAGCGACGCCCAGTAGGCGAACAGCTCCTCGTGCGCGCGAACTGCCGCAGCGGGCGCCCCGATCTGCGCTGCCATATCCAGATGCCCCAGCAACCGGTTGGATTCTCAACGAATCACATATCGCCCGCAGAGCGAATCGGCGGCAAGCGGAAAAAGGTTAACGGCAGCGGAATCCCGGCGGGCGTTGCCGTCGCGACAGCGGCGTGCATAGACGCAGACGCCCGCCGAATCCGGCGGGCGTCCGACGTCGTTGCCTAAGTCTGGAAAATCAGCGCTTCTTGCGCGGCGCCTGACGGCCGCCCTGGCCCAGGCCCATCTGCTTGGCCAGATCCGAGCGCGCCTTGGCGTAGTTGGGCGCGACCATCGGATAGTCCTTCGCCAGACCCCATTTCGCCCGATATTCCTCCGGGCTCATGTTATATTTGGTTCGCAGATGGCGCTTCAGCGACTTGAACTTGCGGCCGTCCTCCAGGCAGATGAGGAAGTCCGGGGTGATCGACCGGCGCACCGGCACGGCCGGTTCCTTCGGCGCGACTTCCGCCGCCTCGGACCCCGAGGCGATCGCGGCCAAGGCGCGGTGCACGCTCTGGATCAGGCTCGGCAGATCAGCGGCGGTGACGGAATTGTTGCCGACATAGGCCGACACAATATCCGCG